>CAIQPA010000634.1 GCA_903873545.1 uncultured delta proteobacterium | reverse complement strand
CGCCGGCTGGGGTGGCGCCTTGGCGGTTGCGGTGCTGTTGCGTGAGAGCTGGCTTGCAGGCTGGCGTGAGGCGCTCGCGCCCGCCTGGCGGCGCTGGGCCGCGCGTCTCGTCTTCGTCGCCTTCGGCGTTAGCCACCTGCTGCTCGCGCCGCCGCTGCTGGCGCTCCGCGCCCGCTCCATGACCACCGTCGATGGGGCGCTGCAGCGGGCGGATCGCTCGCTGCCTGCCGGCACCGGTGTGCGTGACCTGCGGGTCTACTCACTGCAGACCGCCTTCGATCCGCTGATGGTCTATGTGCCGATGATTCGTGCCTCGCTCGGTCAGCCCACAGCCCGCTCGATGCGGTCGCTCTACACCGGTCCCGGCGCGGTGGAGCTGGTGCGCGATGGCGCAAGCTCGCTGCGCCTCCGCGCCGCCGGCGGCTTTCTCCCGACCGAGCCGGAGCGCATGCTCCGCTCGCTGCGCCGTCCCTTCACAGCGGGCGACAAGGTGCTGCTCGACGGCATGACCGCGGAGGTGTTGACGGTGCTCTCCGACGGCCGCCCGCGCGAGGTCCGGTTTGTCTTCGACCGCCCGCTCGAAGACCCATCGCTCCGCTGGGTGACCTGGTCGGGCACCCGTTTTGTGCCGGTCACGTTGCCTCCGATCGGAGGTCGTCTCGAGCTCCCCGCGCAGGATGTGGTGCTCGCCCTCTTCGGCCGGCCTGATGAGCCGCTCCCGGACCAGGAGCTGCTGCCCTAGCCGATGGCGGGGTAGCCTGCGGTCTGGCGCTCTCGCGCTGCCAACGCGCGGGCCAGCGCCATCACGATGAAGGGGATAACGAGGTTGATGAAGAGCGAGATGTAGGCGATCTCGCGGATGCCGATCAGCGCATGGGTCGCGGGGTTCTCGGTTAGGTAGGCCGACGCAGCCAAGGCTCCCGCCGACGACCCCACCTGCTGAATCGCCGACTGGGCTGACTGGAACCGGGCCCGCTCCGGCGCCGCAGGGACGCGGCTCGCAAGCGTGTTGAGCGCGATCATCCGGAAGGAGCTCGCCACCATGAACATGGGGAAGATGGCCAGCACCGGCACAGCCGCGATGGGGTGCACGAAGCCCAGCACGACGATGACGGTGTAGAGCAGCGCGCCGATCCAGGCGATGCGCGGGGCGCCATACTTGTCCACCCACTTCCCGACGAAGAAGAGGGTGATGAAGCTGGCCACGCCGCCCACCATGTAGAGCCGGTCGAGCTCCGCGCGCGGGTAGCCGAGGTTGAACTGCACATAGCTCGAGATGTTGGGGATGAGCGCGAAGTTGCCTGCCAGCACGAGCAGCGATCCGGAGAGCGAGATGCGGCTCTCATACCGACCCACGATGTCGAGAATGGTCACGCGGCGCCCTGTCTTGGCCTCGGTGGTGAGGTGCCCTGTCATGGGCTTCATGCGGCTGAGCGCCACGGCGGTCACGATGAGGCCCAGGCCCGCGACGAAGAAGAAGGGTGCGCGCCAACCGTAGTGCGAGGCGATGGAGAGGCTGAAGGGGACACCGGCGATGGAGGCCACCGCGAAGGAGCTCGCCACCCGCCCCATGGCCTTGCCGCGGCGCGAGACCGGGATGGCGTCGGAGACGATGGAGATGGAGAGTGCGGTGGCCGGTCCGCCGAAGGCGCCGGCGATCACCCGCGCGCCGATCAGCGAGTTGAGATCCCAGGCGAACCCGCCCGCCGCCGTGCCGATGACCAGGCCGAGCATG
>CAIQPA010000633.1 GCA_903873545.1 uncultured delta proteobacterium | reverse complement strand
GTCTTGTCCCCACGCCGCTCCCGTACGAACCAAGGTGCACCATGTGGTCGCTCTGTCACGCTCTGCTTGCCTCCTCCTTCCTGACCGCACCCAACCCCGCACCGGCTGACGACGGCTGCCTGGCGCAGACCAAGCCTGCAGCAGCCGCAGCCGTGCCGCCTCGGCTACAGAGCCCGGCAGAGGTGGTCGACGCGCTGCAGCGCTCCTACGAGGGTGTCCGAGACTACACCGCCAGCTTCACGCAGGAGCTGACGAACACGGCGGCCGGCGAGACGACCCGTTCGCAGGGCACGCTCTACTTCAAGAAGCCGGGCAAGATGCGGTGGGACTACCGGACGCCCGAGGCCAAGGCGCTTATCAGCGATGGCACGACGCTCTGGATCTGGGAGCCCGCCTTCAAGCAGTATGCCGCGCAGCCCGTGTCGCAGAGCAGCGCACCGCTGGCGCTCCGCTTCCTCATGGGCCAGGGGAAGCTCTCCGATGACTTCACCGCCGAGGTCAAGGCGGTGAAGGAGGGCTCGGTGGCGCTGGAGCTCACCCCCAAGAGTGCTGCCTCGGGCGTCGACAAGCTCCGCTTTGTCATCACGACGGCCGACTGGAAGGTGCAGGAGGCGGTGCTCTACGACCCGCTCGGCAACCGCAACCGGCTGGTCTTCTCGGGGGCCAAGTGGAACAGCAACCTGCCCGACGCCGGCTTTGTCTTCGCTCCGCCGGCGGGCGCGCGGGAGATCAAGGCGCCGGGTCGCTAAGCCTTCTCGGGCGGGAGCCGCTCGAGGAGGGGGCGCAGCTTCTCGTCGGAGAGGGGTCCGACGGTGATGGTCTTGGTCTCGGAGAGGTAGACGCGCCCGGGCGGCCCATCTTTGGCCCGCCGCACGTTTTTGCGGAGCGTGTGGTGGACCGCCACATGGGTGTCGTCCTTGGCGACCGAGAACCAGACCGCCAGCTCTGCCGCCTCGCGGAGGGCGACGGGGCCAGCCTGACGGCCTCGGGTCCGGAGGATGACATGAGGGCCGGGGTGGTCGGCCACATGGAGCCAGAGGTCGGTGCCGCGGGCGAGCCCGAAGGTGAGCTTGTCGTTGTCGCGACCGCCACGGCCGACCAGGATCTCCTCGCCGGTGGAGGCGATGAAGAGGCGGTAGGGAAGCCGGACCTCGGCCTGTCGTTCGACGGGCGGTAGCTGCTTGCGCGGCAGCAGGCCTGCGTTGCGGGCAGCGGAGGCGAGGCGGGCGAGCGCGACGAGATCGGTAGCCGCGGCGGCCTCGCGGACGAGGTGGGCGAGCTGCTCGAGCTGCTGATCGGCCTCTGCGAGGCGGGTACGGGCATGGGCCTCGCCCCGCTCGAACTTGCGGGCGCGGGCATAGCGCGAGGAGATGTTCTCGGCGAAGTCGAGGCGGGGATCGAGCTCGATGAGGGTGATGGGGGCCCCCTCTTCGAACCAGTCCTGCACGGCGACGCGATCGGCGGGGAGGTCGGGCTGGCCGCGGAGGGTCTGCAGGAGGTCGGCCTCGCGGCGCAGGCGGGGCGCGGCATGGCTGCGGTCTGCATCGGCGGCGATGGCGACGGCGCGCTGCGCGAGCCGCTTTCGGGCGCGGGTGAGGCCAGCAAGGAGCTCGGCACGGCGCTGGTCGAGGGCCTCCGCGGCGTCGAAGTCGCGGTACCATGCCTCGACGAAGGCGTCGGCGGAGGCGTCGCGCGGGAAGCCGTCGCGGAAGGCGGGGGCGCCACCGTCAGGGCGGGTGGCGGGTGGCTCGTAGGTATCGCCGACGGTGACGGTGCGGTCGCGGGAGGTCCTTCCGTGGAAGCTGCCCTCGATCAGGCCATCCTTGAGCAGCAGGAGATTGGCGGTGCCGCCGAGCTCGGCGACGAGGTCGTAGGAGATGCCGCCGCAGACAAGCTCCCACTGGACGATGCGGTCATCTTCAGCAACCGCGAGCTGTCGGATGAGCCCACCGACAACGCGGGCGCGGAGCAGCATCACAAAGGTGGGTGGCGCGGGGGGCGACGGCGGCCGCTGCGTGATGCGATGGAGCCGCGCGGATCGGGCAGCGAGGGAGACGAGCAGCAGGGTGGTCTGTCCGGGCCGGTAGCACTCGAGGACGAGGGCATGCTGGTCTGCGACGGCATGGACGGCGCGGAGCCGCGCGCCCTCGATGAGGGGCCGATGGAGGCCGACAAGGTGGCTGAGTTCGGCCTGTGAGAGTTTCATGGGGGCCGCTTCGACCTCTTTTTTGGGCAAGTTGCAAGGATCGCGGGGCGCGGCGTTGACCATAGGCCTACCGAGCGAGTATCCTAACCGCTCCCTAAACGAGGGCGCGGAGACTATCCTCCTGCCCGAATGAGGCCGACTGTGAGCAAGCAACCCTCGGGAGCAGTCATTCACCGGAATGTGGCAGTTATCGCATGCGATACTGCGGCAACGCTGGCGGAGACTTCGAAAAAAATCGGCGAGCTCGGACTGGACCTCGTGATGATTGGCGATCGCCACATCGTGATTCCGGCCCGGTTCATCCCCATGGTGCTCGGCCGGTTCAAGGAGCTCGGGCAGTTCCCGCGGCTCCTGGGCGAGCCGCTCTTCGACCACGTCGATGAGCCAGCCGAAGCAGATATCTCCTCCACGGAGAACGGTTGATGTCGAACCCCGCTGAAGAGCTCCTCAAGATCTACGGACAGGCCTCCCTCGCGAAGCTTGCTGCGGTGCACAACCTGCCCGGCGTGGATCCCTTCCTCGAGTTGACCGACCACCTCGCTGCCAAGGCCACGCGCCAGAAGATGGTGGATACCCTGCCCGACGATGTGCGCGGGTTCCTCGGGTTTCTGGACGAGATTGGCCGCCGGCTGCGCGGCGAACGGCTGAAGAAGCGCTGGTTCCTGCACGGTTACGAAGGCTTCGAGGAGCTCGTCGACCCGCTGCTCAAGCAGGGCATCGCGCTTGCAGGCAACCTTGGGGCCCGTGAGGCGCTCTCGCTCGAGACGGTCTACGAGCAGGGGTTGATGCAGCATTGGATTCAGGTCACACCCGGCTTCGAAGGACTGGCAGGCAACCCGCCGCCCGCCCGCGAGGTGCTGGAGAAGGTGGTCGATCCGACCGAGCCGACGCTGCTGCGCCGCGTGCTCCTGGTGGAGCTCAACCTGCTCTCCGTAACCCGCTTCGTGGAGCGCAACGCGGTGCGGCTCAACCGCGACGGTTCGCCCCACCGTACCGACCTCAAGGCGATGGCGCCGCTCATTGTGGAGCGCCCCAAGCATGGCGACCGGGGCGAGACCGTCGTCGATCCCCTCGCGGTCGACGGCTGGGACCTCATCACCTTCCTGCTGTCGACAGCGGTTGCTCTGGGCCTCGTCGAGCGCCGCGGCGATCTGCTGCGCACCGCCAGCACCTGCAACGACTACTTTGGAAAGTCGGCCGCCGACCGTTGGCCGCTTCTTGAGCGGGCTGCAGAGCAGCAGCGGACCTGGAGCGAGATCGATGCGATGGGCTGGTTTGGCGCGGGCGAGCCGCCGCTGACCGGCCAGGGCCACGGCGGCTTTGCCCCCGATGGCGGACGCGCTGCGATCCTCACCGGCCCGCGCGGCAGCGTCATCGCGGCCCTCCGGCGGCTCAACCTCGAGGACTGGTTCGACGTCGAAGAGACCACCCGGACCATCGCCTCGTTGGAGCAGACCTACCTCCGCAATGTGCTGCCCGTCGTGCCCATGGACGACAAGGCCATTGAGGGCTTCGTTGCCTCGGTCATCTCGCTCCTGCTGCCCCACATCGGTGCCGTCGAGCTCGGAAAGTCACAGTCGAGCGGCACGCCCCGTGCCCGCATCACTGAGGTCGGAAAGGCCATGCTCGGCATCCCCTCGACCGCCGAAGAGCCCTCGGGCAAGGGCGCGATCCTGGTCGAGCCCACCTTCGAGATCACCTGCTTCCTCGACCTCGCCTCGCTCCAGCTCCTCTATGACCTCTCCCGCTTCGCGGAGATCATCAAGACGAGCGAGCGGGTGGTGCGTTACCGGCTCACGGGCGAGTCTGTGCAGTGGGGCTACGCCAAGGGCTACAACGCCGACAGCATCTTCAAGTCGCTGACCCGTTACTCCAGCCAGCCCGTGCCGCCGGCCGTCAAGTTCGCGCTGCAGGACTGGGAGCGGCTCCATCGCCGCGTCACCGTCTTCCTGCACGGCGACCTGGTGGCGGCAACCGGCAAAGCAGACCCCGAGGTCGTCCAGTCGGG
>CAIQPA010000632.1 GCA_903873545.1 uncultured delta proteobacterium | reverse complement strand
GGTGGCGGCTTTGCTGCGGTGGCGATGCTCGCCCCAACCCACCTGCCGGCCTTGACGCCGGCGCAGATCTGCCTCTTCGCGGTTCCGTCTGCCCTGCTCGGTCAGGTGGGCGACCTCTGTGAGTCGCTGATCAAGCGGAGCGCGGGTGCCAAAGACTCCGGCAGCATCATTTATGGTCACGGCGGAATGTTGGACCGACTCGATGCGCTCATGTTTGCTGCTCCCTACATCGTCGTGCTTCGTGAACACTTAGGCCTCGGCAACCTGCCGAGCTGATAGGAGAATCACCTTGTTGTCTGTGCTTCTGCCCTTCGCGGTGATGATTGGAACGCTCGTCTTCTTTCACGAGCTCGGCCATTTTGTGGCGGCGCGCGCCTTCGGCGTGAAGTGCCTGCGGTTTGCTGTGGGGATGGGGCCGGTCGTTCTCTCGAAGGTCATCTGGGACACCGAGTTCTCCATCCGCGCCCTGCCCCTTGGCGGCTATGTGCTCATGGCTGGCGCCAACCCGGAAGAAGAGTTGGAGGAGCATGAGCGAGGAGTGTCGCTGGCCGACAAGCCGGTCTGGCAGCGCATCATCATCTTCCTGGCCGGCCCGCTGGTGAACATCCTGCTCCCCATTCCCATCATGGCGGCACTGCTCGGCGCCGCGACGCAGGGGCCGGCGCCTGTGGTCGGCTGGGTTGCCGGCGGCTCTCCGGCAGACGTGGCAGGCATCATGCCGGGCGACGAGATCACCTCTGTGAATGGCGAGCCGATTCGCTTCTTTGATCAGGTGCGGGACGCTGTGATGGAGGCAGGCGGCAAGGAGCTCAAGGTGTCGCTGCTCCGGGAGGGCAAGCCGCTCGAGGTGGTGGTCCACCCCAAGGCCTTCACCCATGCCGACCCGCTCTCCAAGAAGCGGAAGGTTTCGGGCGCCCGCATCGGACTCATGAGCAACCGCTTCGCCTCCTACATCGAGGTGGCGCCTGGCAGCAGCGCTGCGGCCGCGGGTCTCGCCACCTTCGACGAGGTGGTGAGCGTCAACGGCAAGCGGACAAGCAACTATCTGGCGCTGCGTGAGGCAATGCGGGCCGAGCAGGGCCCCTGCAAGCTTGTCTTTGTCCATCCCGTGCCGACGACGGAGAAGGCCTTCTCGCTCTTCGTCGGGAGCAAGCGGGAGGCGGTTCTGCCGCGTTGCGCTGCGGCGATCGAGACCGAAGTGACCAGCGCCGAGGCGGTGCTCTGGGAGGTAACGCCGGGGAGCCCGATGGCGAAGGCGGGGCTTCAACGCGGCGACCGGATCGTCTCCTTTGAGGGTCGGCCGGTTCGCGAGTTTCGATCGGTCGAGACGGCGATGCAAGAGAAGCCCGATCAGGCCTACCGGCTCTCCTACGCCCGCGCAGGCGTGGTGACCGAGACGACCGTGACGCCGACCTCCGCCTGGACCGCAGGCGAGCTCAACGTGAAGACGCTCGAAGTCGCCATTGGCGGCGCAACCCGTGAAGGCGTGGATGCGGGTCCGATGCGGGACTACACAACCGGAGACCGGGTGAAGGCTGCGACGGTAGGCGCGGTAACCGAGGTCTTCTCGATGACCCGTTCGATGGCGGTAGGCGTCTTCGACCTCTTCACCTTCCAGTCCGACCCTTCGAGCCTCGGCGGCCCGATGATGATGGCCGACTTCGCCTCGCGGAGTGCCCGTGAGGGGCTCGCAGCCTTCCTCTTCATGATGGCCAACATCAGCATCAGCCTGGCGATGGTGAACCTGGTGCCGATTCCGGGGCTCGATGGCGGCCACATCCTGATCGGCGGCGTGGAGGCTGCGATGCGGCGCCCGCTCTCCTTCAAGGCGCGGCAGATTGTGAGCTACGCCGGCGTTGTGGCAGTGGTGTCGCTGATGGCTTTTGCCATGGTGAACGATCTCAAGCGGTACTGGGACTCCTTCGCCCACTGGCTGGCATCGTGAGGCGACTGGCCATCGAGACAGCCTCGATGATGCAGTCGGTTGCGCTGGAAGAGGATGGCCTGCTGGTCGACAGCTCGCTCCATCTTCAGACGGCGGGCCACGCGCGCGGGCTGGCCGACACCGTCGCGCAGCTTCTCGCCCGGCGTGGTTGGCAGGCCGATTCGCTGGACGAGCTTATCGTAGGCGCCGGGCCTGGCAGCTTTACGGGGCTGCGCATCGGGCTCTCCTTTGCGAAGGGGCTGGCCTTCTCGTCCGGCGCCCGCATCCGAAACGTGCCGAGCATCGCTGCGATTGCGGCGGTTCTACCGGCCGGCGGACGGCTTATCTACGCGACCGAAGCGCGGCGGAACGAGGTCTATGGCGGTGTGCTGTCGACCGGGCCGGCTGTGGCGGAGTTGGTGGCTGTCGGGGCCTACGCGCCGGCCGCCTTCGCCTCAGCGGCTGCAGCCTTCGCGGCAGGCAGCTGGCGAGCCGGCAACGGTGCGGTGCGATACCCCGAGTTCTTCGCCTCTATCGGCGCGGTATCCATGCAGCTCGAGGCTAGCTTCGACCAGCCTACAGCCGCGGGCCTGCTCGCCTACCTGCGGACGCACGATGTGGAGCTTGTCGAGCCGGCGATGGTGGAGCCGGCCTACGTGCGGCCGCATACTAGCGCAGAGCAGCGGACCGCAGCGCTCACCGCGCAGAGCGGTCCGGTCGGGACCGGCTAGAGGTCGAAGGAGATGGTCGCCGTCGTGGTGATCAGGATCAGGTCGTGGCGAGCGGGATACCAGCCGTTGGGCTCCACCCGGATGATGAGGTCCATCAGCCCGTCTTCGGTGAGGAAGGGGTGGAGGTCATCTTTGTAGACGATGTTGAGGTCGGCGTAGGTGGTGTCTGGCGCAAAGCCGCTTGCCTCGGCGATGAGCACACGCTCGCCCTTGTACTCCGTAAAGAACTGGGCGCGGCTGGCGAAGGAGAGCCGCGCGTCGCTCGGCAGGATGATGTTGATGTAGGCCGACTCGAGGTTGACGGAGACGGCCTCGGCGGGGTTGTGGGTGAACTTGAACCGCTTCTGAATCTCGAAGGGGGCCTGTGCGCCGCCCGGGTTGTTGATGGAGATTTCGGTGGTCAGGTCGTCGCGCAGCGTGTCGCTGATGCAGCCGAGCGAGCCGATGCTCACAAGGCAGAGGAGGAGCGCGAGGAGGAGAGCTTGAGGGCGCATGGCGGTCCGTAGGAAGAGATGGCCAGCATTGTGGCGCAGGCCGGGGCGCGGGGCAAGTCTGATGGGAGAGCATTCGGCAATGCGGCACCACTTTGTGCGACGGCGCGGTGACGGCGCGGCGGAGGGCTGCAACCGTTTCTCCTTTTGCGACCCTCGCGGAGCGGCTAGCCTACTGCTGCGGCAGAGTCTGCTGCACCCATCCATCGAGGTTCAGGATGAGAGAGCAAACGAAGTGGGGCCGAGGCCTCAAGGTTGCCGTACTGCCGGCCTGGTTCTGTCTAGCGGCGCTCGTCGGCTGCGGTGATGACAAGGAGAGCACGACCGCCGATGTGGGTCTCGACGGTAGCTCCGACACGAGCGGCTCGGGCGACACCAGTGGCTCCGCCGATTCCGGTGCCGACACCGGGACGGACACTGTCAGCGCTGCGCTCTCCTGTGCAGGTTCGCCCGTGACGGCGACCGTGACCGCCGGCTCGCCCCTGCTGCTTGAGGTCCCTGTGGGCGGAAGCACCGTCGGACTCTCGGCGGAGTTTGAGGGCAACGAGGTAACGGCTGCAACCGAGGTGACGCTCGCCTGTGCCGAGGGCAGCATTGTACCCGAGGGCCACACGGCGATGTCGCCCGCCTTCACGGTGACCGCTGACACGCGCCGGTTCGGTCGCCGCTACCTCGTGACGATCCCCATCGAAGCGTCGCTGCTGCCTGCTGGCGCGCGCCCCTCCGCCATCCGCGTCTACTACCGCGAGCCCGGTGCGACCGAGACCATCCAGCCGCTGGTTATCAACCTGCAGGAGAACCTGGTCCGTAACAATGTGCGGTTCGAGACCGAGTTCCTCGGCGAGTTCCAGATCGGCTTCGCCAACACGGCCGGTACGACCTACGACCGCAACTGGAAGTTCCGCGCGATCACCGGTGTGTCGATGGGCGCCAACGGGGCCTCGATGATCGGCTACCGCAACCCCGATGCCTTCGACATCCTGGGGCCTCTTGGTGGCCCCACGGACTGGACCTACTTGGCCCATTACATCCGCGATGCAGGCATGGGCGGATTCGGTTCGGCGCCGACCTTCGGCGAAGGCACCCCTTACGAGCCCACGATGGAGTTCGAGCACGCGCAGCGGTTCGACGAGTGGTGGTACGACACCGGGGACGGCACTGGCGGCGCCTTCCCCCGCAGCGATTATGCCGACATCTTTACCGACCTGATGATGTCGTACGGCAGCATCGTCACCTACAATGACCAGAGCCCCTTCGCGGCGCCCGGTCTTCCGCTCAGTGAGCTCACCCGCTCCTACGCCGACCGCTGCCCGCGCGACCCCGAATGCGCCGCTGGCACCACTCCGGGCTTTAAGATTGCCACGGGCTTCTACGACGACGAGTTCAACCCCGATGGCAGCCGCCCCGTGATCCAGTTCTGCGACGGCGTGGGCAGCAAAGACCGCTCGCTCGACTTCCCGCGCGCCTGCGACCTCGACGGCAACGGGCAGCCCGATGAGACCAACGAAGGACTCTACGACAGCCCCTGCGACCAGAACCGCCCGATGCCTTTCACCTGGGCTGTCGACCTCAACGGCAACGGCGTTCGTGACGCCGGCGAGCCGATCGTGAAGAACTTCTGGGAGCCCTATCAGGATGTTGGCACCGACGGCCTCGCCGACGCGCAGGAGCCGGGATACGACGCAGCGACCAACCCCGATCCGAACCGGGACAACTATGACCCGATGACCAACCCCAAGGGGCCTGAGGAGAACTGGCTTCACGAAGAGGGCGAGCCCTACGAGGACAAGGGGCTCGACGGCGTCGCCGGCACCACCCAGCTCGCCGATGGAGGGTACGACTTCGGCGAGGGCAACGGCGTCTTCGACTACAACCCCAACCTCGCCAAGCTCTTTGCCGAGCGGAACCCCCGCACCAAGATCGCCGAGGCCTCGCAGCAGACCCTCGACGAGCTCACCCTCTACATGGATGCTGGCATCCGTGACCTGTTCAACTTCGCAGCCAGCGGCACCGCGCTTGTTGGCGAGCTCCAGTCGCGCGGCGAGAATGTGCGCATCTACGACGACTTCTACCCGGTGCAGGACATCCCCAAGGAGGATGCCAACGACTATAACTTCAACGACGTCGACTACGCCAACCTCGGCGAGCATGTCTACGTGCGCTACGGCGACCCCGATGCCGACGCCGAGCTCGTCTGTGACGGCGATGGCAAGCATGTTGGCACGATTCCGCAGATTGCCAATCGACTCCTCACGATGCTCGCCTTCGTGACCAACCGCTTCCCCGACCCGGAGCGCACGATCATCCGCCCGCCCTACCCGCTCCCGAACGGCACCTACTACGCCCCCTCGGCGGTGCTCGGCGGCAAGGTGCGCTACTCCATCGCGCTGCCGCCCGGCTACGAGCGGACGCAGTGCAGCGACGGCCTCGATAACGACGGCGACGGCAAGAAGGACGGACAGGACGAGTCGTGCGTCAGCGCCGAGTCGACCAGCGAGACCGACGCGGCGCTCACCCGCTGCAATGACGGCATCGACAACGATGACGATGGCGAGATCGACAGCGTGGACGCCGACTGCGTCGCCGGCGACGGCCTGTCGGAGTGGCCGCAGGACTCCGTCTTCCGCAACGCCCGCTTCCCCGTCGTCATGGTCCTCCACGGCTACGGCCAGTCGCCCGAGGAGCTCCAGATCACGGCGCTTCCCTTCGCAGGCTTCATGGCGGGCGGCACCTGGCCCAAGTCGATCATCGTCTTCCCCGACGGCTTCTGTGGCAACAACGAGATCACCGCATGCAACGACGGCATCGACAACGATGGCGACGGCAACAGCGATGGCCTCGACGACGGCTGCGCCACCTCGGGTGGACGGTCGGAGACGGGCGACCGGGTCCCCTTCTGCTCCGACGGCATCGACAACGACAACGACGGCCTCACCGATACCGCCGACGGCGGCTGCGGCATCTCCACCTGGGACGACGAGGCGAACTGCGTGCAGGGCAACTTCTACACCGACCACGCGAGCTACCCCGATGGCCGCGCCGGTGGCGGACCCCAGTATGAGCAGGTCATCCTCGAACTGCTCGACACCCTCGACGCGACCTACCGGACCCGGCGTCCGGCCGTCTTCCCCGAGACGCGCGACTAACCCGTCAGGGGCGTAGCGCCTGCGCGGGCCGCCCTGTCTGGGTGGCCCGCAGTCGTTTTTGGGTCCGCGTCGCTCTGCTACTTGGGCAGCGCCGGGATGGCTTCGAGCACGCCGACATAGGGCAGATTGCGGTAGAACTCGCCGTAGTCGAGGCCGTATCCGACCACGAACTCGTCTGGGATGCTGAAGCCGGTGTAGGCGATGTCCACCGTGACCTTGCGGCGCGACGGCTTGTCGAGGAGCGAGCAGATGCGGAGCGACTTGGGGTGGCGGGTGCCGAGGAGCTCGGTGAGGTGGCTCATGGTGAGGCCGGTATCGACGATGTCTTCGACGAGGAGGACATCACGGCCCTGGATGCTGATGGAGAGGTCGTGGACGATTTTGACCTCGCCCGTGCTCTCCGTCCCCGAATGATAGGAGGAGACCTGAAGGGTATCGAAGACGGCCGGCAAGTTGAGGTGGCGGACCAGGTCGCAGAAGAAGATGAGCGAGCCCTTGAGGATGCAGACGACGATGAGCGGCTCGCCAGCGTAGTCGCGGCTGATTTCGGCACCGAGCTCGGCGACGCGGGCGGCGATCTGCTCGGGCGAGAGCATCACGCGGGTCTTGGGATGAATGAGGAGGGGGTCGAGGGTGACAGACATGGGGTCCCTATCGAGGTTGCGGGTCAGACGAAGGCGTTGTTCATGAGTTCACCGAAGCCACCGCCGCCGGGCACGATGTAGTCGTTCGGCGTGAGGCCATTTTCTTCGCTCCAGCGCTCGCCGAGCTCGGTTGCGAGAACCTCCGGCGAGCTCATGCCGCGGTCGAGGCGGAGGGCAAAGACCTGGGCGGAGGGGTGGTGGTCGGCGATGAAGCGGAGATACTGCGGCGTCACGATGAGGTGCAGGAGCAGGATCTGGGCCGGGGTGCCGTAGGACTGCTCGAGGTGGTTGATGACAGTGGAGAGGCTGGTCCCCGTGGCACCCATGGGGTCGGGGATGACGAGGTGGCGGCCTTCGATGGTGCCACCGACCTTGCTGGCCGAGATCTCGGCGCCCGTGACGCGGCCTCCTTCGGGCGCGACGCGCGAGACCAGGAGGTGGTCCTGCCGGACCTGGTCGGGGTCGAGGATGGTGTTGAAGAGGTCGTAGAGCGTCTGCGACGGGAGCGTTCCCGCGCGGGCGACGTTGACGCAGACCACCTCTGCGGCGGGGTCGAAGCGCTCGCCCTCGAGGGTTGCGCGGTCGGTGTAGGCGGCCATGCGGGTCTGCGAGGAGACGCGGGCGCGGGGCAGCGCATGGTTCATCGCGGCGATGCCCAGGTGGGTGTAGAGTTGGGCGATGAGGCGGTTGAAGTCGGGCTGCCGGGTCTCGGGCGCACAGAGGCGGGCGAGCTGCGTGAGCGCGAAGGGGTCGGCGAGAAGGTGAATGTTTGGACCGTAGTGGTGGGTCCGCTCGCTGAGGCGGAAGTCGAGCTGCCGATAGGCGTTGTCGGTGGTCACGAGAGGTCCTCGCTGTCAGAGATGGGCGAGAGCGGCAGTGCGGTCTGGCGCGCCCGCTCGGCTGCCAGATGGCGGGCGCTGTTGTAGCAGCCGCGGCAGAGTGCGACATAGCTGTCGGCGGCGCCGACCTGAATCTGCGCGCCGCCGGTGCTATCGACCACGCGGTGGCTCCGGTTTGCGGGGTGGCCGCACTCGACGCAGATGGAGAGCTGCTTGGTGATGAACTCGGCCATGGCCATGAGGTCGGGCATGGGCCCGAAGGGGTTGGCGGCGGAGTCCTGGTCGAGGCCGGAGCAGATGACGCGAACGCCGCGGTCGGCGAGCTCTTCGCAGAGGGCGAGGACCTCGTCGCCGAAGAACTGCACCTCGTCGATTCCTACGACCATGACGGTGTCGCGGACGGCGGCGCGGAGTTCGGAGACGTCGCGGACACAGACGGCCTCGAGGGTGCGGCCGGCATGGCTGCAGATCTCGGTGCGCGAGTAGCGGTCATCGATGACAGGCTTGAAGACCTGCACCGACTGACGGGCGATGTGGGCCCTCTTGATGCGACGGATGAGTTCCTCGGTCTTGCCGGAGAACATGGGTCCGCAGATGACTTCGATCCAGCCTACGCCTTCTGGTTGAACAAGCACGATGCCTCGGAGATCAGGGGGTGGTTTGTGGGTTTGGGAGATGGAGGAGCGCGGTCTGACCGTCGACGATGGTCACGAGGAGCGCCTTGCGGTGGGGCCCGCGGACAAAGGTGATGCGACGCTGGCCGGGTTTGAGGGGCAAGGGGCGGTCTGCCGAGATGGGTGCAGAGAGCCCGACATCGCGGCCGTCGATGAGCAGCCGGTAGGGGCCGTCGGTCTGGTCGGTGGTGAGCCAACCTACAGGGGCAGCAGGCTCCGGTTCGCTGCCGACGCGGGGCAGACGGAGCTGGAGCCGCTGCTCACCGAAGCCGTCAAAGATGACCTGGCGCCGGAGCGGGAGCAGGCCCGCGCCTCGTGGCGTGAGGAGCAGTTCGTGGGGCCGGTAGGGGTCGAGCCCCGCGATGGTCCAGCTGCCGGAGCCGTCGGATATGCCGGAGCCGTCGGCAATGCCGGAGCCGTCGATGCTGAGCTGGGCATCGGCGTCGGCGGTGACGACGAGGCGGGCGGAGGTGGGTGCAAGCGTGACCTCGATGGGCAGGCCCTGCAGCTTGGATGGGTCGATCTCCAGCCGGCGCGGCGCATGGCCAGGGGCAAAAAGGTCGATGACGGCAAGACCCGTCGGGGGGATGCGGAAGCTCTGGGAGGAGCCGGCGCCGAGCTTCCGCTTGCCCTGGACGAAGACCTGCGCGGTCGGCGGGGAGATCTGGAGTTTGACGACGGGATCTCCGATGGTCGTGTCGCCCGTGGCCGGCCCTGCCGTGTCGTCGAGCAACGCGACAGCACCAAGCGCGACAACGCTGGCGATGCCGAAGGGGAGCAGCAGGCGGGCAAACTGGGAACGCGCTGCCGGGCGGGCGGGGGGCGCAGGCGCTGCTGCGGCAGGACGAGCGGAGACCGGCGTGTGGGGTGCGACCGCGGGCTGCTGCTCCGTCTCGACGGGTGCGAAGGTGGCAACGCGGGCCAACTTATCGCGCTCTGCAGCGAAGTCGGCGGGGAACTCTCGCTGCATGAAGCCGCGGAGGTCGGCCCTGCCATACTGCGTCGGCTGCCCGGCAAGCAGCGCGCGGAGCTCACTTGCGAAGGCCGCCGCGGAGGCGAACCGCTCCGCTGGTGCCTTGGCGAGCGCCCTGCCTAGGATTGCGTCGAGAGCGGGCGGCAGGTGGGGCTGAGAGGCACAGACGGGAGGGGCCTGGAGCGAGCGGACCCTGTCGAGCGTCTCAAACTCGGAGGGCGCGCTGAAGAGCCGGCTGCCGGTGAGCATTTCGTGGAGCAGGATGCCGACAGCGAAGAGGTCGCTCCGCTGGTCAGCGGGCCCGCCGGCTGCCTGCTCGGGCGAGAGGTAGGCGAACTTGCCCTTGAGGACGCCAGCGCGGGTGCGCCTGACGCCGGTGCCCGCTCGCGCAATGCCAAAGTCGAGGAGCTTCACCTCTCCATCGAAGGAGACCATCACATTCTGCGGGCTGATGTCGCGGTGCACGAGGTGGAGCGGCCGGCCGGCGTCGTCTGCCTTGCGGTGGGCGTAGTCGAGGGCGTCGAGGAGCTCGAGGATGATGTGGATGGCCTGGGCGCCGCTCATCACGCGGCCCTGTCCGACGAGGTGGCGCTGCAGCTGCAGGAGGTCGCGGCCGGCGATGAACTCCATGACGAGATAGAGGAGATCGCCCTGCTGACCGAGTTCGAAGATGTCGCAGATGTTGGCGTGGTGGAGCTGCACGGCGAGCCGCGCCTCCTCCACGAACATGTCGAGGAAGGCGGGGTCTTCGGCCAGCCCGGGCAGCACCCGCTTGAGGGCCAGAAAGCGGTTGGGCGGGCGCTCGCGATCGTCGCGCGCACGGAACACCTCCGCCATCCCGCCAACGCTCACGCGCTCCAGCAGGGTGTAATGGCCGAGAATCTGAAGCGGTTGAGAGAGCATCGAAGGCACCTGTGGCGGGACTACCCCGCAGCGCGCGGCTGCGTCAATCAAAGTCGTTGCAGCGCTGCCCGTTTCGTCGGGCAGCTCTCGGCCCTTGCGCCCCCTTCGGTCGCTGTTCTAGCCTAGGGGCTCTCCGCTTCCTCTTCGGTCGCCTGATGACGTTCAACCAGCTCCAAATCCCGACGCTGTCCGACGCGGAACTCGAGGCCGCGATCGTTGAGCACAACCGGAAGTACTGGGAGCTCAACGAACCCGAGATTACAGACGCGGAGTTCGACCTGCTCGTGCGTGAGCTCACGGCACGAAACCCGAATTCGCCGGTGCTGGCGCGCGTGCCCTCTTCGACCATCACCGGAGACAAGGTTCGCCACGGCGCGCCCATGCTCAGCCTCGACAAGTGCTACTCTGCAGAGGAGCTCGACCGCTGGTTCGCACGCATCGAAGGCGCGGCGATCGCGACCCAGAAGATTGACGGCCTTGCCGTCAGCCTGCGCTACGATGGCGCCGGCAGACTGGTGCTCGCAGCAACGCGTGGCGACGGCGAGACCGGCGAACTGGTGACCGCCAACATGATGATGGTCGGCGGCGTCCCGTCGCAGGTCGAGGCCGCCAACATTGAGGTGCGGGGCGAGGCCTTCATGCCCGTCTCTACCTTCAACACGCGCTATGCCGAGGCCTTCGCGAATCCCCGCAACCTCGCCGCAGGGGCACTCAAGCAGAAAGACCCGGCCAAGACCGAGGCCTACGGACTCCACTTCCTCGCCTACGACCTGCAGGGCGACCCAACCGTGGCCACGGAGGCAGAGGAGATGGAGCGGCTGCGTGCGCTTGGCTTCACCGTCTCGCCCTATCTGGTCTGCGAGCGGGAGGAGGGGCAGCGGGTCTTCGAGGCGCTCGCCGCGACCCGCAACGAGCTCGACTACGAGACCGACGGCATTGTCTTCAAGGTCAACGACCTCGCCCTGCAGCACGGGCTCGGCAACACCGCACACCACCCGCGCGGCGCCATCGCCTACAAGTACCAGGGTGAGTCGGGCCTCTCTGAGCTGACCGGCATCGAGTGGTCGGTCTCTCGGACCGGAGCCATCAACCCGGTCGCGCTCGTGGCGCCTGTCTCCCTGTCGGGCGTGACCGTGTCGCGCGTCTCGCTGCACAACCTCTCCATCATGGCGAAGTTGGCCGGCGAATCGCCGCTGGCCGTCGGCGCGCAGGTTGCCGTGACGCGGCGGGGCGGCGTCATCCCGCACATCGAATCGGTGCTCAGGCCGGGCACAGGAGAGCGGCTGCTGCCGCCCTCTGCCTGCCCGAGCTGCGGCGCGGCTACCGAGGTACGCGAAGACATCCTCATGGCAGACCACGCCGCCACCTGCACCGGCGCGGCCTCGCGCAGGCTCCTACATGTGGCCAGCGCGCTCGACCTCGATGGCTTCGGGCCCAAGCTGATCGAACAGCTCTTCGCAGCGGGACTCCTCTCGGAACCCGCCGACTTCTACGCACTCGACGCCGCCAAGCTGACCTCGCTCGAGCGGCTCGGCGAGAAGTCCGCTGCCAACCTGCTGGCCAGCATCGAAGCGCGTCGCATCCTCCGCTTCGCCTCCTTCGTAAACGCGCTCGGCGCGCCCGAGGTTGGCGAGCAGCTTTCGCGCGACCTCGAGGCCAACTTCGAGAGCCTCAACGGCCTGCTCGACGCCAACGCCGACCAACTCACCGCCATTGCCGGCGTCGGCCCCCGCGTCTCGGCCTCCATCCTCTCTTTTGTTGCCGAACACCGGCCCTGGATCGAGCGGCTCGCGGCCTGCGTGACGCTCACCTGGCCACCCAAATCGGCCGCCATCGGACCGCTCGCAGGCCAGAAGTTCGTCTTCACCGGCTCGCTCGCCTCGATGTCCCGAGAGGCGGCGCAGGAACAGGTCCGAGCGCAGGGTGGCGCGACGCCGAGTTCGGTCAGCGGCGAGGTCGACTTCCTCGTTGTGGGCGATGCCGACTACGACAAGATGGTCGCGGGAAAGATGTCATCGAAGCTCAAGAAGGCTATGGGGCTGCGCGAAGCGGGCGGTCGTATTTTGATCATTCCTGAGCGCGATTTCCTGCCGATGCTTACACCCGATTCTCCCCCTGCGTGAACCGTCACGCCCTCACTGCTGGTTGATGCATGTTTGAAGTCCCTCCCCGCCGTTCACACACCTGCGGCGCACTCCGCGCCTCCGATATTGGCGCGACGGTTACGCTCGATGGCTGGGTAGCAAGCAACCGCGACCTGGGTGGCTGCGCCTTCATTGACCTGCGCGACCGCTACGGCGTGACCCAGGTGAAGTTCGACCCCACCGTAGATGCGGCGCTGGCAGCAGCGGCCGCTGAGGTTCGACCGGAGTGGGTGGTTGCCATCACGGGCGTGGTGGTCAGCCGCGGCAGCAACACCAACAAGCAGATCCCGACGGGTGAAATCGAGGTCGAGGCGACCGAGATTGTGGTGCTCAACCGGGCCGAGACGCCGCCCTTCCCCGTGCGTGACGAGGTCACCGCGAGCGAGGAGCTCCGCCTGCAGCACCGCTTCGTCGACCTGCGCCGCAAGCCCATCCAGAAGAACATCGTGCTCCGCGCCGAGGTGACCCACGTGGTCCGCCAGTTCCTTCATGAGAACGGCTTCCTAGAGCTCGAGACCCCCATCCTCACCAAGTCGACGCCCGAAGGCGCCCGCGACTATCTCGTTCCGAGCCGCGTGCACGGCGGCGAGTTCTACGCCCTCCCCCAGTCGCCCCAGCTCTTCAAGCAACTCTACATGATCGCCGGCTTCGACCGGTACTACCAGATCTGCCGCTGCTTCCGCGACGAAGACCTCCGCGCAGACCGGCAGCCCGAGTTCACCCAGATCGACATGGAGATGTCGTTCATTGACCGCGAAGACATCTACGAGCTCTGCGAACGGCTCATGTCGCGCATCTGGAGCTACGTGCACCAGCATGAGATTCAGCTGCCCATCCCGCGCATCTCCTATGACGAGGCGATGGCTCGCTTTGGCGTCGACAACCCCGACATGCGCTACGGGCTGGAGCTACAGGACATCAGCGCGCTGTCGGCCGACGGCTTCCCCTTCCCCCTCTTTGCCGACGCGGTCGCCAAGGGCGGCGTGGTCAAGGGCATCGTGGTGCCGAACGGCGGCGAGATCAGCCGCAAGAGCATCGACGAGTACACCGCCAAGGCTGCCATCTTCGGCGCCAAGGGGCTCGGCTGGGCCAAGCTGACGGCCGAGGGATGGACGGGCGGCATCTCCAAGTTCTTCGACGCCGGCTGGCAGGCCAAGATTGCGGGCGCCATGGGCGCGAACGAGGGCGACCTGCTCCTCTTCGTGGCCGACCTCGCCAAGGTTGCCAATCCTGCGCTCGGCAACCTCCGCAAGCTGATTGCGGCGGAGCGCGGGCTCATCCCGGCGAACAGCTACAAGTTCGTCTGGGTGACCGACTTCCCGCTGCTCGACTACGATGCGGAGGCCGGTCGCTGGGTGGCCATGCACCATCCCTTCACCTCGCCCCGCCCGGAGGATGTGCCCCTCTTCGACACCAACCCCGGCGAGATCCGGGCCCGCGCCTACGACCTTGTGCTCAACGGCATCGAGCTCGGCGGCGGCAGCATCCGAATCCACGACACCCGCCTACAGAGCAAGCTCTTCTCGCTGCTCGGCATTGGCGAGGAAGAGGCCAACCAGAAGTTTGGCTTCCTGCTCAAGGCCCTTAAGAGCGGCGCACCGCCGCACGGCGGCATCGCCTTCGGCTTCGACCGGCTCATGATGCTGCTGTCGGGCGCAACCAGCCTTCGCGACGTCATCGCCTTCCCGAAGACCGCCAGCGCCTCATGCCTCATGACCGAGGCACCGGGGCCCGTTGACGACGCGCAGCTCCGCGAGTTGGGCATCGCCCTCGCCAAGCCCCGCGGTTAATCACGATGGCGGCCACCTCACGCCAGACGGGGCCTCGTCCCGCGGGAACGCGTGAGCAGCCGCTCGACCTCATCGTCATTGGCGGAGGCATCAATGGCGCCGGCATCGCGCGCGACGCGGCGCTGCGGGGTCTGCATGTGACGCTGTGCGAGATGCGCGACCTTGCGACCGGAGCAACCTGGGCCAGCTCAGGTATGATCCACGGCGGGTTGCGCTATCTGACCTCTGACCCGTCGGTGACGCGGCTCTCCTGCCTCGACTCCGGCTTTATCCAGCAGATCGCGCCCCACCTCATCTTCCGCATCCCCTTCCTGCTCCCCTGGCAGGAGGGTGGCATCAAAGAGCGGGTCATGCTGGAGCTCGCGGAGGTCTTCTTCACGGTCTACGACCGCTACCAGCCGCTCAAGCGGGGGCTGATGCACACGCGGCTCACGCGGGAAGAGGCGCTACGCGTGGAGCCTGGGCTGGCCAAGAACCTGCTTGGCGCCATCACGATGGACGAGTGGGGCATCGATGCGCAGCGTTTGACGCTCATCAACGCACTCGATGCGGCAGAGCACGGCGCAGAGCTTCTGACCTACCACAAGGTGGAGGGGCTAATTCGCGAGGGCGGCCGGGTGCTTGGGGTCCGGCTGGTCGACCGTTTGTCGGGCGCGCGCAGGGAGCTCTTTGCGTCGCGGGTCATCAACGCGGGCGGCCCCTGGAGCATGGGGATTGCGGCGAAGGAGGGGGCTTCGTCGGTGAAGGTTCGGCCTGGAAAGGGGGTTCACCTCGTCACCGCTGGCCGGGTAACCAACTATGCGGTGCTGGCGAGCGCGATCGACGGGCGTCAGATTTTCATCTGCCCGCAGCAGAACACGACCCTCATCGGCACCACGGACGACGACTACTACGGCGACCTGGAGCGCATCCCGGTGCTCGAAGATGAGATAGAGTATCTGCTCCAAGGAGTAGAATCTATCTTCCCGACAATCCGACGCTATCCGCTGATTGGAACGACCGTCGGATGCCGCGCAACGCTTCACGGCTACGGTCAAAACGAAGACGACCTGAGCCGCGCCCACCGCCTCTACGACCACCGGAGCGAGGGGCTAGACGGCTTCTTCTCCATCGCCGGCGGCAAGCTGGCAACCTACCGCATCATGGCGGAGGAGGCGACCGATGCGCTCATGCAGTCCCTCGGCCGGAGCGTGGCCTGCGAGACCGCGACACGCGCCCTACCCGGCGGTGAACACCACGGGCTGATGGTCCGCGATTTTGTGGAGGCGGGCGTGAGCGCGGTCGCCGGTTCGCGCATTCTCTATCGCCACGGCTCACGGGCAGAGCAGATTCTGGAGATGGTGCGCGAGACGCCCAGCATGGCCGCCATCGTCGATCCTGCCGAACCGGTCATCGAGGCAGAGGTCCGCTACTGCATGCGCAACGAGGCTGTGGTGCAGCTCGACGACCTCAAGCGGCGCTGCAGACTGGGCGTTGGCGGCGACTTTGGCGTGCGCTCGATTCTGCCCGCGGCCCGGATCTTCTGCGAGGAGCGTGGGTTGGCCCCCTCCTGCATGACCGATGTAGCGCTGGCCTTCATGCAGTCGCGCTGGGAGGACCGGCGCGGGCTCCTCAGCAGCGGCGCCGCGATGGCCGAGACGCGGGCCGCGCATGCGCTGCTTGCCGGGCTCGGAGGTGGGCTGTGACGGCTCGGTTCGACCTGATCGTGGTCGGTGCGGGGCTGGCCGGTACGACTGCCGCGCTTGCCGCGGTTGAGGCGGGCGCCAAGGTGCTGGTCTGCGATGCGGGCCAAGGGGCGAGCCTCCATTGGTCGGGCATGGGCCACCTGTTCGGACCGATCGCACCGCCGCCGGCTGCGGTGGGCAGCCTGCCAACGGTGGCGAGCAGCAGCCGCAAGTGGGGGCCGAGCGAACGTATCGCGGCGCTCGGGCAGGCCTATCCGAACCACCCCTTCGTACAGTTCGGCTGGGGCGCAGATGAGGTGCAGCGTCGCACGGAGCGTGCGCTGCGGCTGGTGGGGCTGGAGGCGACGGTGCAGCCTCGGGCGCTCGCGTTGCCGGTGACCGAGGGGCTGCTCCGGAGCGCCGACCTCGTGCCGGCTGGCATGATGACGACGGCGCATCGCAGCCCCACCTTTGTTGGCTTCGCTGCCATGCCCTGCTGTTCAGCAACCTGGCTCGCCGCGATGTGGCGGGATGCGGGACTGGGCGAAGCGGAGTCGTTCGAGGTTGCGACGGCGCATCGTTGGGGCGGGCTGCTTCAGGCGGCCGCCGCGACTTCGGCGTGGGATGTGGAGGCCTGGCAGGGGCTTCTACGCGCGGCGCCGGGCGAGGGTGTCCTCGTGTTGCCGCCGCTGCTGGGGGCCACCTTTGAGCGGGCTGCATCGTTGCGCGCGGCGCTGTCGGAGCGGCTGGGCCGGCCGGTGCTAGAGCTTGCAGCGACGACGGAGCCGGCATGGGGGCTGCGGCTTCGGGCGCAGTTGGACCGAGCGCTCTCGGAGGCCGGGGTGGAGAGAACGGGCGCGCTTGGCAGCGCTGCAGAGGCCGGCACCTCGGGTTGGCGGGTCTCATCGGGCCTGCTCGAGGCCGACGCGCCGGCGCTGCTTCTGGCGACGGGGTCACCGGCCTGGCGCGGCAGCGCGGCTGTCGAGGCGCGATGGACGACGGCGGCAGGTTCCGCGTTGGACGCGACGGGGCCAGCACCTTGGTTGCCACAGGGGTCGGGCGTGCGCGGGATTGCAACCGATCGGCAGCTCGCTGTCTTGGGCGAGAGAGGCCTCTTCGCCTGTGGCGGCGCGCTCGCCGGCCACGACGCTGCACGCGACCAGACAGCCTTCGGACTTGCGGTTGCGACCGGCATCGAGGTCGCCAAGCAGGCGCTCGAGGAGGCGGCCCGATGAAGCGACTCCACGCACTCGCGCTGCTCGCCTTCTACTTCTGGCGCCACTGGTTCCTCAAGTTGACCTTCCGTTACGATGCTGGCGGCGAAGGCCGTTTTCTTTCGAACTACCGGCCCGATCACATCGAGCCGCTCAGCCGGCCCGAACGCAAACTCCGCCCGAGGGCCATGGGCTGCATCGGCTGCGGACTCTGTGATGCCGTCTGCCTGCCCGCCGCCTCCTCTCCCGACGGCCCGTTGAGCCTCTCGGCGCTGATGCTCGCTGCAGGACGCGACGGGACAGCCGCGGCCTCCGCGAAGGTGGATGCCGTCAGGCTGGGCTGCACCGATTGCGGCGCCTGCGAGCCACTCTGCCCATCGGGGCTGCCCATCGTGCGTCTGCTGGCAGGGCTCCGCGGCGAAGAGGCCGCTTGACGGACGGTAGGCCCGCCTTTCTCTCGCTGACGGCCGACGAGGCGGGCGAGGCTGCGCGCACGGCCGGCTATGCCCCGATGCATGCGATGCGGCTTCGGCGGACGCTGTTGGCGGGCGGCGACCCGATGGCAGACGAATCGGTTCCTGAGCGGCTGCGACAGGCTTTCGATGCGCGCTTCGCATGGCTCGGCACCTCCATCGTGACCCATTCGCCGAGCAGCGACGGCTCCTGCAAAATCTTGCTACAGCTCAACGATGGCCGCTCGGTGGAGGCCGTTCACCTGCCCGGCGCGAGCGCTCCGCCCCACCTCGACACCGCGATGCGGCCGGCGCGGGCCGCAGCCGGCTCGGCCTGCATCTCGTCGCAGGTGGGCTGCGCGATGGCCTGCCGCTTCTGTGCGTCGGGCCTCGACAAGGTAGCCCGCAACCTCACGGTCTCGGAGATCCTGGAGCAGGTGGTGCACCTGCGGAGGCGGGGTTCGGTGGAACGGATCGTCTTCATGGGGTCGGGGGAGCCGACGCAGAACCTGCAGGCGGTGGCGGCTGCACTCGACATCCTTCGCGATGAGGCCGGCATTGGGCCGCGGCACGTGATTGTCAGCACGGTCGGACCCGCGTCGGCCATCGACCGCCTGACCGCGACCGGACGGAAGTTCACGCTGGCGCTTTCGCTGCACAGCGCGCGCGCCGAAACGCGGGCGGCGCTCATCCCGACGCAGACGAAGGCGACGCCGGTATCGTTGCTGGAGGCCGCCGACCGCTTCGCAGCCGCGACCGGCCGTCCCTTTCAGGTCGAGATGGTGCTGCTTGCGGGCATCAACGATGGCGAAGAAGAGTCGGAAGCAATGGCAACGCTGCTGGCGGGCCGGCGTGGCCACCTGTCGGCGATTCGCTGGAACCGGGTGGAGGGCATGCCCTTCGAGACAACGCCCTGGCCGGTTGCCAATGCCTTCGTGCGCCGGCTCCGTGCGGCAGGGGTCTCGGCGACGCTCCGCCGCACGGTGGGTCAGAGCGCCGATGGTGCCTGCGGGCAGCTCCGCGCGCGGCAGCTCGGCCTTCGTCCGGAGGCTGGCGAGGTGTGAAGCCGACCGCCTATCAGCGTGGTTGACGCTATCGCGCGGATCGGGCCATACTCGGGTTACTTCATCGCTCGGGAGCACGCTTATGTCGACCTCGCACTCAGGGACGCCTCTCCTCGCCGCCTTCGTCGCAGCGCTCTTGCTCGCAGCCTGCGGAGGGCCTCAGCAGGGATCGGGGCCCAGCGAGGCAGCGGCCTTCGCCACGATCGGCGGTGGCCACACCTGCGCTGTGATGACAGACGGCACCATGCGCTGCTGGGGCCGCGGCGAGTTCGGGCAGTTGGGCTACGGCGAACGGCAGTCCATCGGTGACGACGAGGTTGCCGGCGCAGGCGGCCTCGTCTCGGTTCCGGGCAAGGTTGTGTCGGCTGATGCCGGTGAAGACCACACCTGCGCGGTGAGCGATCGCGGGCAGGTACGCTGCTGGGGCCGCAACCTGCGCGGGCAGCTCGGTCGTGGCGGACGCGACAACATGGGCGACAACGAGACCGTCTCGGAGATGTCTTCGATCAGTCTCGGCGAGCGGGCGATTGGGGTCGCCGCAGGCTTCGCACACAGCTGTGCGGTGACAGACCGCGGCAACATCTTCTGTTGGGGCGCCAACGAGGCGGGCCAGCTCGGCTACGGCGATACGGCAGACTACGGCTTGCTGCCTGGAGAGCGGCCCGATGCCCGGGGACCTGTACCTCTGGGCGCGAAGGCAATCGGCGTGGCCGCGGGCGCCAAGCACACCTGCGCGCTGCTCGATGGAGGCGATGTGCTCTGCTGGGGCCGGGGCGAATCCGGGCAGACCGGCCGCGGCGACCGGCTGAGTTGGGGCGACACACCGCAGCGGTTTCCTTCCGCGGGCCAGCGCGTTGCGCTTGGCGGACCGGCCGTCGCGATTTCAGCGGGCGACCTCCACAGCTGCGCGCTCATGGCGAACGGGACCGCCCGCTGCTGGGGTTACGGGTGGGATGGCCGGCTCGGCACGGGCAGCACCAGCGCCATTGGCGACGACGAGCAGGTGACGTCGGTGGAGCCCATCCGGTTTGCCACGGTGATCACCTCGGTGTCGGCGGGCAGCCAGCACACCTGCCTGACGACAGCCGCAGGCGAGGTCTCCTGCTTCGGACGCGGGGCTGCGGGTCAGCTTGGCCGAGGGGATGCGGACGACGCGGGCGCCGAGTTTGCGGTGGGCGCGATGCCGACCATCAACCTCGGGCCCAAAGTGCCCGCACGTGCGGTGGCAGCAGGTCCCCGCTGGAGCTGCGCCGTCTTCGGCACCTCGCTCCGTTGCTGGGGCGAGAACGGCCTGGCAAACCAGCTCGGCAGCCGCAAGGTAGGCATGGAGAACTGGGGTGACGACCCAGGCGAGCTGCCTGCGCCTGTCGAGTTCTCCGCGACAGAGGACAAGGCGCGTTGACGGCAGACCCGCGTTGCCACTAGCGACCTGCAGCCCTTCGACCTAGATTTGTGTCCGCCCGAAGCCGGAGTCTCTTCGCCATGCAACGACAGTTTGTCGCGACCATCGTCCAGTCCGTCCTCTTCCTGATCTTCTGCGGCCTGATTGTGTTGGGCATCGTTCAGGTGAACCACCTGGAGCAGATCGTCGTAGAGACCCGTAAATCGGTAGAAAATCTCAACGACGCGGTCGCCAAGCTCGAGTCAAAGGTGCAGGGCGGCGGCAACGCGGCACCGGCGACCAGCGCGACGGCGGCCGAGGGGCCTGGCGGTTGGGCAAAGCGCTACTTCACCGAGTCCGATTGGGAGCTCTACAACCGGCCGGGCAACCTGCTGAAGGTGAGCGACGCGCCCACCATGCCGGCAGGCGCGGTTGAAGGCGGCACGCTCCACCGCGCCTCCATCAGCGACATCCCAGGCCTCAACTACATCACCGAAAACGCAGCCGACGTGCAGGACATCTACTCGTACGTGACCGACGGTCTCGCCGACCGCGATCGCAAGGACCCGAACCGCTGGACGCCGCGGCTGGCCGTGCGCATCGAGGCCACCGCCGACCACAAGTCCTACCATGTCTGGCTTCGCAAGGGAGTGAAGTGGCACCGCCCCGCGGTGGACTTCACCAATGCTCGGTACAACTGGCTCAAGGCCGACCACGAGCTGGTCGCCGACGACTTCGCCTTCATGGTCGAGCTGGCCACCAACCCGCAGGTCGAGGCGCCGCACTACCGGAACTACTTCGAGAAGCTCGACAAGGTGCAGGTCATCAATGACCACGAGTTCATCGTTACCTGGAAGGAGAGCGAGTTCACCTCCACGGCTACGACCATCGGGCTTTTCCCCTACCCGCGCTGGCTCTTTGCCTTCGACGAAGATGGCCTGCCCTTCGACAAGTCGGAGCTCGGCCGCCGCTTCAACAACCACTGGTTCAACCAGAAGGCGATCGGCGTCGGCCCCTACAAGTTTGTCTCCTGGGAGCAGGGTGGCGCGATCCAGCTGGAGCGCAACGAGGACTTCTACGGCGAGAAGCCGCCCATCCAGAAGCTCGAGTACAAGGTCATCAACGACGCCACCGCCCGGTTGAACAACCTCCGCGCCGGCGGCTTGGACTTCATCGACCTGCAGCCCAACCAGTACAAGAACGAGGTGCTTGACGGCGGAACCCCCGACTTCAAGTCGGGCGTGCTCAAGGCTGACCACTACCTGGCCACCTCCTACCGCTACCTCGGCTGGAATGCCGACGGGAAGTTCTTCGGCGACCGCCGCGTCCGCCTCGCAATGACCCACGCCTTCAACCGCGAGTTGATGCTCAAGCAGAACATGCAGGGGCTCGGCCAGCTGCTGAGCGGCCCCTTCTACATCGCCGGCCCCGACTACGACCAGACGATCAAGCCCTGGCCGTTCGACCTCAAGCGGGCTGCAGCGCTGCTCGACGAGGCCGGCTGGCGCGACGCCGACGGCAACGGCATTCGCGAGAAGGTCATCGATGGCAAGGCTGTCGAGTTCAACTTCGGCATGCTGACCTACGGCTACCGGCCCGAGTTCATCGCCGCGATGGAGGCCTTCCGGAACGACCTCCGCACCATCGG
>CAIQPA010000631.1 GCA_903873545.1 uncultured delta proteobacterium | reverse complement strand
GCCCTGCCCCGACGACTACACCTGCACGCCGTTCGAGCGGGTGGGGGGCGAGCCCACGCGGCAGTGTGCGCCGACGACCTTCTACTGTTCGGCCTGCGTCGACCTCGATTTTGACACCTACGGCGACGGCCCGCTCTGCGCGGGGACCGACTGCAATGACCGCGATGCGACCACCTACACGGGAGCGATCGAACTCTGCGATTACGTCGACAACGACTGCGATGGCTTTGAGGACGAAGACTTCAATATACTTGCCGACCCGCTCAACTGCGGTGGCTGCGGCCTGGCATGCGAGCTCGATAACGCCGCGCCCTTCTGCGACGGCGGCAGCTGCTACATCGCGGCTTGCGCGACGGGCTTCTACGACCTCGACGGCGACCCGCTGAACGGCTGTGAGTATGGCTGCCCCTTCGAGGACCTCAGCGTGGAAGACCGGCCCGACCCCGACTTCCGTGACACAAACTGTGACGGCATCGATGGCGACCCCAACCGGGCCATCTTCGTGTCGCAGTCGGGCAACGACAGCAATGTCGGCACGCCCGACCAGCCGATGCGCACCATCACGCGGGCGATGGAGCTTGCGCGTGAGCTTGCGACGGTGGACTCGGTCTATGTTGCGGAGGGCGAATACACAGGCGCCTCGACCGGCTTCGGGCTGGCCCCCCTGACGCTGGTGGACGGCGTGAGCGTCTATGGCGGCTACGATGCGACGACCTGGGCGCGCAGTTCGGAGAACCTGACACGGGTGACCGGCACGTCGCCCGCGGTGGTCGCAGAGAACCTCTCGGAGCCGACGGAGTTCGCCCAGATCACGGTCGAAGGGTTGGCCGGCAGCACGGGCCGCGACGGCCGCGGCCAGGACTCCATTGGCATGTTGGTGCGCAACACCACCACGCTGCGGGTGGTCGGATGCAACCTGCGCGGCGGGCTCGGCGGCGTGGGCCAGAATGGATCGTCGGGTACGGCGGGCATCAACGGCGACAACGGTGGCGTTGGCGGCAACGGGCAGGTGAACAGCGATGTTCTCTGCGCAGGGAACCCTGCACCACCGACGGGGCTTCCGGGCGGTAGCAGCTGCGCGGCCGGCGGCGGCGGCGGCGGCGCGGGCAACAGTGAGGGACGCGGCAACAATGGTGGCAACGGCTCCGGTACCCTTGGTGGCGGCGGCGGCGGCGGCGGCAACGGCGGTGGGAACAACTTCTTCAACTTTCCGGATGGCGATGGCCAACCGGGCGCAGGCGGAACCGCCGGCGGAGCGGGCACCGCGGGTGTCACAGGACCCGGTGGCCTTGCCGAGGGTGGATTTGCGGGCGACATCTGGACTGCGGGTGACGGAGGGGTCGCAACGCGCGGTACCGATGGCGGCGGCGGCGGCGGCGGCGGCGGCGGCGGCGGAGCGACGGGCAACTTCGGCGGCGTGACGGGCAGCTGTGACGGCTGGGGTGGCGCAGGCGGCGGCGGCGGCGGAGCCGGATGCGGCGGCGGCGCTGGCGGCAACGGCAAGGGCGGCGGCAGCTCGTACGGCCTCTACATCATTGATGGCTCGCCCACGGTTCGGCGCTGCAGCATTGCGGGTGCCACGGGTGGCCGGGGCGGCGACGGCGGCGCAGGCGGCCGGACCGGCAGCGGCGGCAGCGGCGGCG
>CAIQPA010000630.1 GCA_903873545.1 uncultured delta proteobacterium | reverse complement strand
GTGGTACTTCGCACGCTGTCCAAGGCGTGGGCGCTCGCTGGCGCGCGGGTCGGTGCGTTGGCCGCGCACCCCGAGCTCGTCTCGCTGCTTCGGAAGGTGCTTGCGCCCTACCCGCTGCCCGCCCCCGCGATCGAGGTGGCGCTGCGCGGGACGGCCGACGACGCTGCCGCAGCCATGAACAGGCGCGTGGCGAGCATCCGCAGGGAGCGAGAAGCACTGAGCGCGTCGCTTCTCGCGCTCTCCCCAAAACTGACTGTCGCTTCAAGCGGGACGAACTTCCTGCTGGTTCGGTGCACAGCGCCCGATGGGGCCGCCCTGGTGCTCCAGTGCGCCCGTGCCAGAGGACTTCTGCTGCGCGACCGGAGTCGGGAACCAGGCCTGGCGGGCTGCATCAGGGTGACCATCGGAACGCCTGCCGACCAGCGCGCCGTCTTCGAATCCTTCCGCGAGGCGCTCTCATGAGTCATCCCATCCTCTTTATTGACCGCGACGGCACGCTGATCGAAGAGCCCGACGACCAGCAGGTTGATGCAATCAGCAAATTCAGGTTGGTCGCCGGGGTCATACCTGCGCTCCTCCGGCTTCGGGATGCGGGCTACCGGTTCGTCATGGTTACCAACCAGGACGGACTCGGCCGCGATGGCTATCCGCAGCGGGCCTTCGACGAGGTGCAGCGGCTGCTCCTGGGCATCCTTGAGAGCCAAGGCATTGTCTTCGACGAGGTGCTCGTCTGCCCGCACCGGGGCGATGAGGGCTGCAGCTGCCGCAAGCCCGGCATCGGACTGGTCGCGCACCGGCTCATCCGCTTGGACTGGGACCGGGCCCGGTCGGCGGTGGTGGGCGACCGCCAGAGCGACCTCGACCTCGCGACCAACATGGGGATCGCAGGCTTCCGCATCGGGCGGGAGCTCTCCTGGCAGGAGGTCGCGAAGGCCCTTCTCGACAGTCCTCGAACGGCGCGCATCACGCGGAAGACCAAGGAGACCTCCATCGAGGTCGCTGTGAACCTTGACCCGAGCGGCGAACCCATCGCTGCGATCGCCACAGGCCTCGGCTTCTTCGACCACATGCTCGAGCAGATTGGTCGGCACGGCGGCATCGACCTGCGCATCCAGGTGGAGGGTGACCTCCACATCGACGACCATCACACCATCGAAGATACCGGAATCGCACTCGGAGCAGCGCTCCGCTCGGCAATCGGCGACAAGCGGGGCATTGGGCGGTTCGGCTTCTATCTGCCCATGGACGACGCCTCTGCACGGGTCGCCCTCGACCTGTCGGGACGGAGCTTCTCGCGGTTCGACGGCACCTTCACACGCGACAAGGTAGGCGACCTCTCGACAGAGATGGTTGCCCACTTCTTCCGAAGCGTTGCTGAAGGACTTCAGGCCAATCTGCACATCATCATCGACGGCGAGAACAACCACCACCTCGTCGAGGTCGCCTTCAAGGGGTTTGGCCGATGCCTGCGTGATGCAGTGCGGCGCAGCGACCCGAGCGGCGCCATCCCTTCCACGAAGGGAGTCTTGTGAGCCGGGTTGTCATCGTAGATTCGGGCGGCGCGAACCTCTCGTCGGTGCTCTTCGCATTCGAGCGGCTTGGCGCCTCCGTCACCATCTCGTCCGACGCAGCGACGATTCGCAAGGCAGATAGGGTCGTGCTCCCCGGCGTTGGAGCGGCGGGCGCGGTGATGGCGAACCTGGAGCGTGCGGGACTCACGTCTCACCTGCGGGCGCTCGAACAGCCGGTGCTTGGCATCTGCCTCGGCATGCAGATCCTCTTCGAAGGGTCTGACGAGGGCGACGTGGACTGCCTGGGGCTGCTACCGGGCCGCGTCCGAGCGCTTGAGGCGATGCCCAACTTTCCGATTCCGCACATGGGTTGGAACCGGGTGACGGCCGTCGGGGAGGAGCCGCTGCTGCCGGAGGGCGAATCGGCCCACTTCTACTTCGTGCACAGTTACGCCGTACCCGCCGGCGACCACGTCTCTGCGGTAGCAACCTACGCAGGCCCGATTCCCGCCATCGTTCGGTGGCGGAACTTCGCCGGCGTTCAGTTTCATCCCGAGCGGTCTGGCCCCGCAGGCAGCGCCCTGCTCGCCCGCTTCCTGGAGGGCGCATGACCGCCAGTCTCTCAATCTACCCCGCCATCGACCTTCTCGACGGTCGATGCGTACGGCTCCGGCAGGGCGCCTTCGATGCCGTGACAACCTACAGCGAAGACCCTGTCGCAACCGCCGCACGCTTCCGTGAGGCGGGCGCGACCTTCCTGCACCTTGTGGACCTTTCGGGCGCCCGCGCACCCGAGGCGCGGCAGACCTCCGCCATCCTCGACATCGTCGCCCGCTCCGGCCTTCGGGTGCAGACAGGTGGTGGCCTGCGCACGGTCGCCGACGCAGCAGCGCTCCTTGAAGGAGGGGCCGACAGGGTCGTTATCGGAAGTGCCGCGCTCGAGACTCCCGCCATCGTACTCGAACTGATGGACCGTTTCGGGCAGGAGCGGGTGACCTTGGCGCTCGACGTGCGCGTCGGTTCCGACGGTCGCGCGACAGTTGCGCGTCACGGTTGGCAATCGCAGACGCTGCTGACCCCGAAGGAGGCGCTCGCTCCCTTCGCCGGACGGCTGCTGCCGCGGCTGCTCGTCACAGATATCGGGCGCGACGGGATGATG
>CAIQPA010000629.1 GCA_903873545.1 uncultured delta proteobacterium | reverse complement strand
TCGCCATGCTCAACCTCTCCTGCTGCGGCAGCCCTTCGGCGTCGCTGCGCGCGCTATCCCTCGCGCAACAGCGCGTCAACCGCCGGCTTTGCACGCGCCGCTCGAGTTGGGTATCCTGCCAGCATGATCCAGATGTTCGCCCTCATCGCCTGCCTGCTCCTCGCTGCCTGCGGCACCAGCCCAGCCGCGCGATTCTGCGTCGACGCTACCGGCTGCGACGATGGCCAAAGCTGCAGCAGTAACACCTGCGTCGAGCCGCCTGACGACGCCTCGGGCGACGCGGTTGAAACAGACACGACCGTGGAGACAGACACGGACACCGTGCGCGACACCGCCATCGAGCCCGACACAGCCGTCGAGCCCGACACAGCCGTCGAGCCCGACACACGCGTCGAGCCCGACACGCTCGACACAGACACCACCCCGACCTGTGCGCCGCCCGAGATTGGTCTCTTCCCGAACGACTTCAGCGATGGCCTCGTCAACCGGCTCAGCCTGACCGCCGGCGAATCCTTCACGGCCATCGCCCGCAACGCAGACGGCAGCCCGGCAACCCTGCTGGAACCCTCCGCCTGGTTCCTCGACGGCTTCTCACCCCTCGCCTTCGATGCCGCCCTCCAGAACCCGCTCGGCTTCGCACCGGAGGTCGGCACGTGGCGCCTCATCCTCGACTGGGCCACCTCCGAGAGCTGCCGCGGCCGCTCCGAACCCATGACCATCGTCGTCAACCCGCCGCTGGTGCCCACCACCATCCGGGTCACCCTCCGCTGGGCGCCGGAACCCTCCGGAACCACCACCGACCTCGACCTCCACATGACCCGCGTCGTCGGCAGAATCGCAACCTGGAGCGATGCCAACGACTGCTACTACCGCAACACCACACCCGACTGGGGCGCCATCGGCCCGGCCAACAACCCCCTCTTCTCCGGCGACGACCGCGGCACACCCGGCGTCGAGGTCATCACCCTCACGAACGCAGCCGACGACGACTACCTCATCGGCATCAACCTCTACCGCGACATCGGTCCGCCCGGCGCCGCCGCGACGGTGACCATCGAAACGCCGACCATCAACTACACCAACACCCGCACCCTCTCAGGTACGGGCGAGGTCTGGTATCCCGCCGCCATCCGCCGCTACGCGCCAGAGAGCTACGAGGTTAACATCCTCGACACCGTCTCAGCGGGCTTTACCGCCGTCACGCTCCCCTAGCGGACCGGCCTCCATCGGCAGGCTCGGGTCGGCGCTCCAGGCCCACATCGACTCCTCGAAGTTGCGTGCCTCCAGACCCATCGCGCGGAGGGCAAAGGTCACAAACCCCGACCGGATCCCGCCCGTGCAGTAGACCGCCAGCGGGGCTGTTGCGCCGGCCACGGTCGCCTCCACCTGCTTGCGCCATGCGCCGGCCTCCAGCGGCCAACCCGGCGCGCCCTGCAGCTCCTCCCAGCCGGCCCAACGGGCGCCGGTGATGTGGCCACCGCGCGCCTCGCCAAACAGATGCGCGCCCTCAAACTCTGCGCGGCTCCGAACGTCCACAAAGAGCGCGCTGCCCGACGCCTGCGCCGCAGCAGCCTCCGCCACCGTCAGCAACCCTGCGCGCCCAACGCTCGGCGCCGCAAGCCGCAGCCAGTCCGGCTCCACCGCCAATCCCCTCTCCAGGGCCACACCGGCCGCCAGCGCCACCTCCGACGGCTCCGCCAGAGCAACCGTCACCTCCGCCACGCCCAACGAAGCCAGCACCATGCCCAGCCAGCCCTGCTCGCCCCACCAGCCCTCGCCGCCCATCTTGCCGACCACCAACACACCCTGCGGCGCCTCCAGCGTCGGCACCAGCACCAACGCGCCGCTCTGGGATGCGAGCAGCCGATCAGGCGCCATCCAGACTGCGCCTGGCAGATGACCGGCCTCAAAGGCCTCCATAGACCGCGTATCCAACACCCGCGCACCCGCCTTCAAGCGGAGCGCCGCGGTCGCTGCGCCCACCATCTTGCCGCCCGTCGCCTGCTCCCAGCCCGCAGACCAGGCAGCGCCCGGAGAGGCGGCTCCGGCCGCCATCGGAAGGAGCAACAGCAACCCAACCAGCACGACACGCAGCAGTCGACTCATGTCGTGCT
>CAIQPA010000628.1 GCA_903873545.1 uncultured delta proteobacterium | reverse complement strand
TTCGCTGGGTGTCTGTTTGTCGAACCTTCCGCTGACCTTTGCCCGCACGAGTCGCCGAGGGTTCCTCGCCGGTCTCCTGGCCCTCGCGGTGATGCCGCGGCAGGCTGCGGCCATGGGCGCTGCCTCGCTCCTCAAGTTCGGACTCCTCCGCTATGCGAGCGCAGGCTGGAACCCCCGCCCGGGTGCCCTCCGCACCGTCATCCGCCATGTGGGAAGCTCCACCAGCATCGAGATTGCAGACCAGCCCCTCGAGGTCGAACCGACCATCGCGCAGCTCCGCAAAACGCCCCTCCTCCTCTGGGCCGGCGACCGCGGATTTGACCCGCTCGCACCCGAAGCGCGCGGCGCCCTCGCAGCCTGGATGCGGGCTGGCGGACTCCTCCTCATCGACTCCTCCGAGGGCCGTGCCGACGCCGGCTTCGACGCCTCCGTCCGCCGTGAAATGGCCGCCATCCTGCCCGATGCCCCCCTCACCCGCATCGGCGCAGACCACGTCCTCTTCAAGAGCTTCTACCTCGTCCGCGGCGGCCTCGGCCGCATGGTCATCCTCGACTACCTCGAGGGCGCAACGCTCGATGGCCGCCTCGCCGCCATCTACTGCCGCAACGACCTCCAGGGCTCCTGGGCCGTCGACAGCCTCGGCCAGCCCCAGTTCGAGACCACGCCCGGCGGCATCAGCCAGCGCGAGATGTCGGAGCGCTTCGGCGTCAACCTCGTCCTCTACGCAACCTGCACCGACTACAAAGCCGATCAGGCCCACGTGAAGGCCCTGCTGGGTCGCCGTGCCTGGCGGGTGGACGAGTAGCCATGGAGCAGCTCTTCGGTGGGTACAACCGCGGCCAGCTCCTCTTCGTCGGAGACTGGGGAACGGGCTGGATCGCGGCAGCGCTCGCACTCGCCAGCCTCGTCCTCCTCATCACCTGGCTCGACACCGCGGAGCTCACCCGTCAGCGGCGCATCATCCTCACCACGCTCCGGGCCCTCACGCTCGGCGCCGCCATCCTGTTGCTCCTCGAACCCACCCTTGAGCTCCGGCAGGTCAACAAGCTCAAGAACGAGGTCGCCATCCTCGTCGACACCTCCGCCAGCGGCGCCCTCCCCGGCCTCGGCGGAAAGCCCCGCGCCACCGTTGCCTCCGAGGCGCTCCAGAGCAGCCAGACCTTCCTCGACGCGCCCAACGACGACCACGCCTTCCGCCTCTTCTCCTTCTCCTCCGCCGCCTCTGCCCTGCCGCTCGCCGAGCTCGTCGGAGCCTCGGGACCGCTCGCCAAACCAACCGGCGCCGCCACCCACCTGCTCGAAGCCATGGACGCTGCGGCCAAGCAGATCGGCCCCTCCAAACTCGGCGGCTTCGTCGTCATCTCCGACGGCATCGACAACGGCCTCCTCGCAGGCCGCGTCAAGCGCGGTGAACCCCTCGACGAGCTCACCCGCACCACCCTCACCACCTGGGGCGTCCCCGTCCACACCGCCGCCACCGCACGGGCAGGCGAGCTCAAAGACATCGCTGTCGAGCGGGCCCTCAAGGACGACTTCGCCTTCATCCGCAACAAGGTGACCGTCGAGGCCGAGGTGAAGGTTGTGGGCTACAGCGAAGGCACCCTTGCGGTCAGCCTCCGCCGCAACGGCAAACTCGAACAGACCCGCACCATCGAGCTCGTCCCAGACAAGAGCAGCTACCGGGTCAGCTTCGAGTTTGTCCCCGAGCTCATCGGCGAAGAGGTCCTCTCCATCTCGGTGCCGCCGCTCACGGGCGAGGCCCTCACCAGCAACAACGACCTCTACTTCCTGCTCCACCTCATCCGCGACAAGATCCGCGCCCTCCATGTGACCGGGTCGCCAAGCTGGGACACCCGCTTCATGCGACAGCTCCTGCGCGGAAACGCCAATGTGGAGCTCGTCTCCTTCTTCATCCTCCGGACCCAGGAAGACCTCACGCAGGCCCCGCCGAGTGAACTCTCCCTCATCCCCTTCCCCACAGAAGAGCTCTTCAACGAGCAGCTCGGCTCCTTCGACCTCATCCTCTTCCACAACTTCGACTACGGCCCCTACGGCATGTCGCCCTACCTCGACCGCATCCACGACTATGTCATGGATGGCGGCGCGATGGTCATGATCGGCGGCGACCGCTCCTTCTCGCAGGGCGGCTACCTCGGCACACCGATCGAAGAGCTCCTGCCCGTGAAGCTCTCCGCAGACGAGAGCCGCACGACCGGCATCGACCTCGCCCCCTTTGCGCCGCAGCTCACACCCGCCGGACTGCTCCACCCCATCACCCGCGTCGAGCTCGACCCCGTCCGCAACCGCAAGCAGTGGGAAGAGCTCACCCCCGTGCTCGGCACCAACCTGGTCGGCGATGTTCGCGACGGCGCCACGGTCCTCGCCACCCACCCCACGCTCAAGACCTCCTCGGGCCACGCCATGCCGGTCATCGCCGTCACCAACATGGGCAAGGGCCGCACCATGGCCGTCACCACCGACGAGAGCTGGAAGTGGAGCTTCGAAGACACCCTCGCAGGCCACGGCGGCCGCGGCCACTCCGGCTTCTGGAACGGCTCCATCCGCTGGCTCATGCGCGACCCCGAGCTCAACCTCGTCCAGCTCGACCTGCCCCGCAGCGAGAGCCAGCCCGGCGAGACCACCACCCTCACCGTCCGCCTCTTCGAGAACGACTACCAGCCGGCCATCGACCGCCAAGGCGAGCTCACCGTCTTCTACACCCCCTTCGCAGACCTCGAGCGGCCCACACAAAAGCCCGCCTCCACCCTCCCCTTCAAGACCGACGCGCAGGGCCGCTTCGTCCACGACTTCGCTGCAGGCGAGGCCGGTCTCTACCGCCTCGTCGCCTCCACCAAGGGCGACGGCGCCGAGCTGCTCACAGACACCCAGCTCCTGCTCGCGCTGCCCTCGCAGCTCGAGTGGGCCGACCTTGAGCCCCGCCCCGACCTCCTGCAGGCGCTCGCCGAGGCCGGCGGGGGAACATTCTTTGAGGCCGACGACCTCTCCTTCTCCAAGCTCGCCTTTGCAGAGCCAAAGATGGAACAGGTCAACCGCCGGCGCGTCATCGCCCTGTGGAACCAGTCGTGGGTTCTCGCCCTGCTCGGCCTCCTCTTCGGCGCAGAGTGGATTCTCCGACGACGCTGGGGCAGACTGTAGGCCAGATGGAAGAGACACCAGACATCGCGCAGGACGACAACGAGGAGCCCGTCGAGGCCCCCAAGAAGCGGGGACTCTTCGCTCCGCTGCTCCAGAGCCGCACCCTCATGCTCTGCGCCATCCTCTCGGCGCTCATCCACGGCTCCCTCTACTTCGGCCTCAACATCCGCCAGATGTTCAGCACCGAGGCCGACATCGAGTTCAGCCGTTCGGTCGGCATCGCGCTGCTGCAGCGGGCCGGCGTTGTGCCACCAAAGGGCGCGTCCTCGCCGCCACCGCCCAAACCTGCCGCGCCTGCGCCACCGCCGGAGCCTGCGAAGCCAGAGGAGGCGAAGCCTGAGCCAAAGCCAGAGGAGCCAAAGCCCGAGCCAAAGCCCGAGGAGCCCAAACCCGAGCCGAAGCCCGAGGAGCCCAAGGAGAAGGCCCCCAAGCCTGAGCCAAAGCCTGAGCCAAAGCCCGAGAAGTCGGAGCCCGCCGACCCCACGCCGCCAACGCCGGTCGCACCGACCAACCCAACCACCGAGACCGCAGCCGGCAGCGACGGCAGCGGCTACCCGGAAGGGACCCTCCACCCCGTCGCCACCGATGTCGGCATGTGGGGCCCCGAAGGCGCCATCCTCACCGCCATCCTCCGCATGGACCGCATCCGCGCCAGCCAGCACGAGAAGTCGCTCCGCGCCCTCTTCGGTGCCCTGCCCGACTGGCAGGCGCTCGTCGGCTCCGGCGCCTTCGACCCCTTCCGCGATGTCGACGCCCTCCTCATCGCCAGCGCCGACCCCCGCTGGGTCAACCAGACCTTCCTCGCCGCCGTCCACCGCATGCCGCCTGAGGCCGTTGTCCGCACCCTCACCGCCAGCATCCCCGGCGGCGTCACCTGGGAGCAGAAGGAGGGCCGGCTCTTTGGTCGCCCCTTCGTCGCGCCGCGCATCAACGACCCACGCCTCTTCCTCATCCCCACAGACGGCCTCTTCATCTTCACCCGCCCCGAGTTCATGGCGCCGCTGCTCGATGGCGCGCCCGACCCGGGCCAGGTGAAGGGCGCCATCGAGCGGGCCAAACAGCCCGAAGGCTCCGGAGACGGCACCCCAACCCTGCCCCGCCTCTCGCCCAAGCTCACCCCGCCCCAGCTCGGCGGGCAGACAGGCCCCACGCAGCCCCAGCTCGAGCTCCGCGAGGGCAGCGGCCTGCCCCCCGCAACGCCGCCCATCCCGCCCGCAGCGGCAGTGCCCGAGCCCCCCATCGGCGACAGCAAGCCGCCCATCAAGGCAGACGGCTGGATCGCAGGCCTCCTCGAAATCGCCGACTTCGGCGGCGCAGGCGCGCTCGGACCAGCCGTCGACCTCACCGCCCGCGGCTTCACCCGCTTCCGCCTCCCCGGCGTCGGCAACACGCCGCTCCCCGACTCCGCCCACCTCACCGTCTCTGCCGACCGCGACCCCGTCGTCAACGGCCGCCTGGTCTTCAACAAACCCGAAGATGCAGAGGCCTTCATCGCCGCCTGGCCACGCATGATCCGAGCCAACGAGACCGCCCTCTTCCTCTTCGGCCTCTCCACGCCGCTCGAGAAGACCACCTGGCGGCGCGAGAAGAGCGAGGCAGTCTTCCGCCTGGTCATCCCCAAGAGCCTGCTGGTCAGCCTGGCGCAGACCATCCCAGCGCTCATGGAGTCCCGGAAGCAGCCGTAGCGACTGCTCCTCGTCACTCGTCTAGCAGGGCGACAGCGGAGCCCTTCACGACCATGAGGCGCGTTCGTTGCCGACGAGCGTGTGAGGAGCGCCCGCATGGCTAGCTCGTTCACCGAATGGCAGCTCTCGGCATTGGGACCCGAACCTGCTGTCGAGGGCGTGACGCCAGCACGAAAGCCTCCGCCATGCCACGCACTGGCTTCGCGCAGCAGCCCCCAACGCATCAGCGGTCTGGTGGTGCGACAGGCACGGATGACGATGACGACAATGATCGTGGCCGCCTCCAAAAACGCGAAACCGCGCCCCAAGGGGGCGCGGCTGTGGCAGGATCAGGCGGGCTACGGACAGGTGAATGTCGGTGCTGTTCGGAATCGGGCCAGATAGGCGATCTGACCAGGATCGGTCGCCCCGGCAGTGTCGGACGTGAAGGCACTCACAAGAGACCAACCGTTGACGGCCGTTCCCTGGGTCCAGGTTGTGTTCGGGAACCCGGTCGTTCCGTCATTTCGCTGACAAGAGGTTCGACCAAAGAATCGATCTGCAAAGTGCCCCGGAGCACTGGCCCCAAGGTAATCTGTAGCGAACATACCAAACGCATCCAGCAGCGTGTCTCCTGACGTGAAAGCGGTACTGGTGGTCGTGCCTGCAACACCGTCATTGTCGACGAAGAGCCCCAACCTATCGTCACCGTTGAATGAGAACACCGAACTCGTCGTGCTCACATCGCAGCCACTGCCGAACGTGGTCGAGGAGCTGTTGCAGATTGTCAAAACACCCCCGGCGGCGATCGACGAGCCTGTACCCGTGCTGGGGAACGCGTAGGCGCCGCTCGTGCATGTCGTTGTGTTCACCCCCGCGTTGGTCTTGTTTGCCTGACACATTTTTACCTTGCTGGCGTACGGAGTGACCGCACTCGGACCGCAGTTCCAGATCTCCACGCCCTTACGATTGCTCGAACCCTCGACGTAGTCCGAGATCAGCAAGCAACTCATCGTGGCCGCGCCCCAACCCGTCGTGGAGCTTGCGGCCGTGACGCCAGCCGTGCCGCCGTAGGTCCAGGTCACACCGCCGTTGCCGGAGTAGCGCCAGCCGTAGGAGAGGTTGGTCGAGGAGGGAGGCGCGAGCCAGGAAATCTGGTACTCGTCATTGTTATTGGCGCCCGATGTCGCGTTCCAGGTGACCCCGGTCGAGGTCCAGGTGGTCCAGCCGCTCGGAGCAGAGCTCGCCGCGCCATAGCCGAACTGGGCAACAACATTGCCGCCCCCCGTGAACTGGGAGTTCGTCGTGTTGGTGCCGCCCCCGATGTAGACCTGACCATAGATCGTGGTGGTCTGGCCGTTGATGGCGCTCAGCGTGGTCGGGAACTGAAGGTTTCCGTAATCGATGGTGTAGGCCGTGCCCGACGTGTTGAGGTTGTCGCCGGGGGCGTTGATGCCGGTGCCAGTCGTCGAGCCGTCGGTGTCGCAGTAGGTCCAGGTGACGCCGCCGTCGCCCGAGGCGCGGAACAGGTAGTCGTACCGGCCGGTGGCTGCAGGCGTGGTCCAATCAATCTGGTACTCGTCGTTGTTGTTGCCGCCCGATCCCGCGTTCCAGTTGACCCCGGTCGACGTCCAGGTGGCCCATCCCGAAGGAGCAGTGCCATCCAAGCCATATCCGAACTGCATGCGGATGTTGCCCGACTGGTGGGCCGGGTTGCCGTTGCCGGTGTACTGCGTGCCCTGGCTGTTCGTCTTACCCGCGAGGTAGACCTGACCGTAGACCGTGTTCGACGTCGAAACGCTGCTGTTGATCGTGGTCGGGAACTGCGTGTTGCAGAAGTCGATGGTCTCGCCGCTGGTCGTGAAGACACCGGCCTTGGTCGTATCGTAGGTGGTGCTGAAGGCGTTGCCCGTCATGCAGTAGGTCCAGGTCGTTCCGCCGTTCGTGGAGGCACGGAAGGCGTAGTCAGCCGCGCCAGGCGTTGAGGGCACGGCGACGCTTGCGCGGTACTGGTCGTTGTTGCCATTCTCGGAGTCGTAGGTTGCATCAACCCAGTTGCTCCAGCCGCTGGCGTTGCTGCCCGTCGCACCCGAACCGTACTGGAACTTCACGTTGCTGCGCGCGTAGGCGCCGGCCGCGTTGGTGGCATTGGCGATGTAGAGTTCGCCGTAGATGGTCTTCGGGCCATCGCCGAGCGTCGCCGTGGTGGTCGCGGTGAGGTTGGCGCAGTAGCCAATGACGTCGGCTTCGCAGGCGTTGCCATTGGTGTGGTAGCCGATGGTGCAGCTGCCCGGCACAAGCGTGCAGGTGCCCCAGGCGCCCGACGCGTAGTTCTGCGTGCCTGAACCATTCGTGATGGAGCAGGAGCGGGTGTCGCTCGCGCAGGCGCCGAACTCGATGTGGTAGGTCGCGTCACAGGCGCTTGCGGTGCAGGTGCCCCAGGCACCCGACGCGTAGGTCTCGGTCGCCGCCGTCGCGTTGGCAGCAGAGCAGGAGCGGGTGTCGCTCACGCAGACACCGCTCTCTACATGGTAGGTCAAGGCGCAGGCCGTCGCAGTGCAGGTGCCGTAGGTGCTCGTACCGTTGTTCCAGGTCTGCGTGCCGGCCGTCGTGTTCGACGGCAGCGGCGAGCAGGCGATCACGTCGGCATCGCAGGCGTTGCCATTGGCGTGGTAGCCGCTGTTGCAGGCGGTCAGCGTGCAGAGGCCGTAGGAGCTGGTGCCGGTGTTCCAGGTCTC
>CAIQPA010000627.1 GCA_903873545.1 uncultured delta proteobacterium | reverse complement strand
CGAGCCGATGCCGGAGGATGCGACCTCGGACCTGCTGGCGCGGGGCTGGCGGCTCTACCAGCGCAAGCGGGGCCACCGGACCAGCTCCGACGACCAGCTGGCCGCCTGGATGGCGGTGCGTGCCGTCGGCGGTGCCTCGGTGGAGCGCTATCTCGACATCGGCTGCGGCATCGGCTCGGTGCTGCTGCTCACCGCTGCCACACTGCGACCCGCGCGCTCGCTGGGCGTGGAGGCGCAGCGACAGAGCGCCCGGATGGCGCATCAGAGTGTGCGGGAGCTGCCGGAGGCGCCATCGATTCGGCTCCTCCACGGCGACCTGCGCGAACTCACAGCGGAGCAGGTTGGGAGCTTTGACCTCATCACCGGTTCGCCGCCCTACTTCCCTGTGGGGACGGGGGTGCCGTCGCCCGACCCGCAGCGTGAGGCCTGCCGGTTTGAGCTCCGCGGCGGTGTGGAGGGCTACTGCGACGCGGCGGGCCGTCTGCTGACGGCGGAGGGCCGCCTCTGCCTGGTCTTCCAGACGGTCTGGACGCCGCGGGTACATGAGGCCGCTCGGTCTGCCGGGCTTCGGCTGGTGGAGCAGGTGGATGTGCGGACGCGGAGCGACCGGATGGAGCCCTTCTTGAGCGGCTACACCTTCGCGCGGGGTGAGTGGCAGCCGCCGGCTGCTCCGCAGGAGATGGCTGTTCGCGACGCGTCCGGCGCGGTCACCGACGAATGGAACGGACTCCGCGCGGAGCTCGGTCTGGTCTAGTTCCGGTTAGCGCTTGGTGGTCGCGGCGAGCTTTGCGAGGCCGCGCTCGAAGTCGGCGCCGACCGTCTTGTCCATGTTGAAGAAGAGGGTGAAGAACTTGGTGATGAAGGGCGAGGGGCCCGACATGGTCCAGGTGACCCGGGTGCCGTCGCCCTCGGACGCGAGGGTGAAGAGGATCTGGTTGTGGGCCTCAAAGGGCTTGGTGAAGTCGAGCTGGATGGCAACGCTCTTGCCCGGTTCGGCGGCAGTGAGGATCATCTTGCCCGCGCCCGCCTTGCCGTCCCCGACCCAGGCGAAGTTGCTGCCGATGGCGCCCTCCATGCCGCCGTAGGTGTGCTTCATGTTGGGGTCATACTCCTCCCACGGCGACCACTCCTTCCATGCAGGGAAGGAGATGAGGCGGGCGTAGACGGCGGCCGGCGGTGCCGGCACGAGGCCCGAGCGCTCGACCTTGAAGGTATCGGGCTTCTGCGATGCGACCGCACCGAGTGCGATGAGGATGAGGAGGAGGACGAAGAGTGCTTTGAGGATCATGACTTCGCCGCGGGAGACAGGGAGGCCGCCGCTCTAGCCTGTCGGCAACATGATGCGAGGTTCTGGTGCAGATCGGCTCCGTCGCGCTGCGTCACGGGCCTCCATTGTCACGCAAAGTTTGTGGGATTAGCGGGCAGGCGCCGGCAGCAGTCCGGCCACCTTGGGAGCCTGTCATGAAGTTCGATCCAGCCCGCGAGATTCAGGAGTTCCTCACCTTCGGTGAGTTTGGCGATGTGAACGCCTCCATCTGTGACTCCTCGACCTATACCTTCCTCTCCGTAGCCCGGATGGAGGAGGTCTTTGAGCATGAGATTGAGGGCTGCTTCCTCTACTCGCGCCACTGGAACCCGACGAACAAGGCGCTGGCCGGAGCGCTGGCCCGCATGGAGGGCGGAGAGTCGGCGCAGGTGATGGCCTCGGGCATGGCGGCGATCACGACGACGCTCATGCAGCTCTGCTCGGCGGGCGACGAGATCGTCTCGAGCCGCACCATCTACGGAGGCACCTATGCGCTGCTCGCCAACCTGCTCCCCCGCTTCGGCATCCGCACCCGGTTTGTGGACATCAGCGATCACGCGGCCGTTGCCGCCGCCATCGGCCCCAACACCAAGGTGGTCTACTGCGAGAGTATGAGCAACCCGCTGCTCGAGGTCGCCGACATCCCCAAGCTCGCCGCGCTGGCCCACGCCGCCGGCGCAAAGCTGGTAGTGGACAACACCTTCAGCCCGCTCATTCTCTCGCCGCTCCGGCTCGGCGCCGACGTGGTGGTCCACAGCCTCACCAAGTTCATCAACGGCACGAGCGACTGCGTGGCCGGCTGCGTGGTCTCGTCGGCCGCCTTCATCAACGCGCTGGGCGACATCAACGCCGGGCCCAGCATGCTCTTTGGACCCGTGCTCGACAGCATCCGCGCCGCCAGCATCCTAAAGAACCTGCACAGCCTGCCGGTGCGCATGTCGAAGCACAGCGCCAACGCCACCTACCTTGCGAGCCGCTTCGCGGAGCGGGGGCTGCGGGTGCATAATCCGGGGCTGCCGGCCCACCCGCACCACGCGCTGCTGGAGTCGATGATGAACCCCGGCTTCGGCCACGGCGGCGTGGTCACCATGGATGCCGGCGACAAGAAGACCGCTGGCCGCCTCATGCAGCGGATGCAGGAGGAGAAGGTGGGCTACCTCGCCGTCAGCCTCGGCTACTTCAAGACGCTCTTCAGTGCGCCGAGCCACAGCACCTCGTCGGAGATCCCGGTGGAGGACCGCGAAGAGATGGGCATGGGCGACGGCCTCATCCGCTTCTCGGTGGGTCTGGATAGCGACATGGCGCAGACCTGGGCGACGATCGCGCGGGTGCTCGACGAGGTTGGGCTGTAGGCGGCGCGGGGCCATAAGGTGACAGCGGCGCGGGGAGCGGGTAGGTGGGCGACCTAGACCTCTTTGTGGGCGCTCCAGACCTCTTTGTGAGGCGTCCCGGACCTCGTTTTTGTGTGTGTCATGCCTGAGATTCGCATCGGTTGCAGTCCCGTTCCGCCCCACCGTCGCAGCTACTTCGACCGGTTCTCCTTTGGTGAGATCTCGCAGACCTGGATGGACCCCGTTCGTCCGCAGCGGCTGCGGTCGATGCGGAAGCTGATGAAGCCCGATTTTGAGCTGGTGGTGACGGCCTGGCGCTGGCTCACGCAGGACCCGCTCGATGAGCGTGGCGCTGCGCCGCTCGGCCTCAACAAGGCCCACACGGGCATGCTGCAGGTGACCGATGAGAACCGGCAGATCTGGGCGCTCGTGGCGCAGCAGCTCCGCGCCAGCCGCGCCCACAGCGTGCTGCTCAAGACGCCGAATACCTTCGGGCCGTCGAAGACCAACCGGACTGCGCTGACCCAGTTTGTGAAGGAGATCATCCAGCCCGGCGACCTTCAGGTCATCTGGGAGCCGCGCGGCATCTGGGACTACGAGGATGCGCTCGAGCAGGCGCAGGAGTCCGGCGTGCTGCTGGCCTCCGACCCCTTCACCGATGGCGCCTTCCCGGAGCAGCTGGCCGACAAGGCCTACTATGTGCTGACCGGTCCGCATGGGCAGGCCCGTTTCCGCGAGGACGACCTGCTCCGGCTCATCGACTTTGTGGATGAGCACGACGAGGCGGTCACGCTGGTGGTGCGTGGCGACGACCGGGAGCGGGTTGCGAGCCGCATCCTCCGTCTGCTTGAGACCGACACCGGCCTCGGCGAGGAGGAGGTGACGCTCGATGATGAGGCGGCCGCGGTGCCGATGGCGAGCGTGGACGACGACTCGGTCTGGGACGAGCTCGACGATGACTCCGCCTGGGACAATGTGCCGGTGGAGGAGGGCGACGACGACGACGGCGTCTTCGACAGCGACGAGGACGATCTCGACGAAGAAGAGGACGAAGAGAAGTAGCAGGCGGGAACTTCCGCTCCGATGGCGTGTCGGAGAACAGAGGAAGCGGTCTTGCAGGCGAGGCGAACCGGATGCAGTCCCACGACGAAGAACAGGCGCTTGTAGCGCGGCTCCGACGGAGGGAGAGCGAGGCCTTCACGGAGCTCGTTCGGCTCTACCAGCATCGGGTCTTCGGGCTGCTGCTGCGCATCATGGGGCAGCCCGATGAGGCGGAGGAGCTGGCGCAGGAGGTCTTCGTGAATGTCTATCGCGGGCTCGATTCGTTCCGCGGTGAGTCGTCGCTGCGCACCTGGATTTACCGCATCGCGACGAACCAGGCGAAGAACCGGCTGAAGTACCTGAGCCGTCGGCGCGCGGGGCAGCAGGAGTCGCTGGATGATCATCCTGACGAGTCGGCCTTCATGCCGCTGGGCGAGCCGGTGCCGCGGCCCGATCGTGCCGCGGAGGGTGCGGAGATGGAGCGGATTGTCTCTGCGGCGCTCGCGGCGCTGGATGCGGAGCATCGTGAGGTGTTGGTGCTGCGCGACATTGAGGGGCTGGCCTACGACGAGATCGCGCAGGTGCTCGGGCTCGCAGAGGGGACGGTGAAGTCGCGGCTCTTCCGCGCCAGATACGCGCTCAAGCAGCGCATCGCAGCGGTGATGGAACCATGAGCAGGCTCTCGGACCAGACGGTGGAGTTGATGGGCGCCTACATCGAGGGCGAGCTCGATGGTGAGGCTGCGGCCTCGTTTGAGGCGGCGATGGAGGCCGACCCGGCGCTCTTCGCCGAGGTCGAGTCGATGCGCGAGACGGTTCGGAAGCTGGCGTCGCTGCAGCGCCCGAAGGCGCCGGAGGGCTTTTCGGCCGACCTTGCAGCGCGGCTCCGGACGCGATCGGTGGTGGAGCGCCGCGGTGGCATGGGGCTCGAGGAGCGCTGGTTGCAGCTGCTGCTGGTGGCCGGTGTGGCGATGCTGGCCTGGCTGCTCTGGCCGCATGGTGTTTCGGTAACGCCGTCGGCTGGTACTGCGGAT
>CAIQPA010000626.1 GCA_903873545.1 uncultured delta proteobacterium | reverse complement strand
GGGTCGAGCGTCTGGGCGAGCGTTCCGAAGGCGGTGGTGCGGAGGCGGAGCTGGCTCTGCGGCGTGGTGTCGACGACCAGCAGTCGAAGCGCCTTCTTGGCTCCAAGCGTCTCGAGCGCTTCCGCTGCAAAGCCCGGCGCGATGACGACCTCGAGGAAGAGCTCGGCGAGGCGCTTTGCGAGCGCGGGCGAGACCTCCCGGTTGGAAGCGACGATGCCACCGAAGGCCGAGACGGGGTCTGCGGCGAGGGCGCGGTCGTAGGCCACTTCGATCGTCGCGCCGCGGCCGACGCCGCAAGGGTTGGTGTGCTTGACGATGACGACGGCGGGTTCGTCGTGCTCGCGGACAGCCTCGAGCGCGGCGTCGGCATCGAGGAGGTTGTTGTAGGAGAGCTCTTTGCCCTGCATAAACCGGGCGCCGCCGAAGGTGGGTGCCGAGGTGGCGCGAAAGAGGGCGGCGGCCTGGTGCGGATTCTCGCCGTAACGGAGGGCTGCGTCCTGCTCGAGCGGGACAAAGAGCCGCTGCGGGATAACGGCATCAGGCGCGCAGCGGCCGCCGAGGTAGGTGGAGATGGCGGAGTCGTAGGCGGCGGTGTGGGCGAAGGCCTCGAGCGCCAGCTCACGCCGCAACTCGATGGTGTTGGCGCCCTTCTCAATGGCGTCGGCGACGCGGTCGTAGTCGGCCGGCCGAACGACGACGGTCACATCGCGGAAGTTCTTCGCGGCAGCGCGGAGCATGGCCGGCCCACCGATGTCGATCTGCTCGATGGCCTCCGGCTCTGTCACCCCAGCCTTCGCGATGGTCTCGGCGAAGGGGTAGAGATTCACAACGACGACATCGACCGGGACGATGCCGTTGTCTGCGAGTTGGAGCGCATGTTGGGCGAGGTCGCGCCGGAAGAGGATGCCACCGTGGACGGCCGGGTGGAGCGTCTTGACGCGGCCGTCGAGGATCTCCGGAAAACCCGTAATCTCAGAGACGTAGGTAACGGGGATTCCTGCAGCCTGTAGCGCCTTGAAGGTGCCGCCGGTGGAGACCAGCTGGTAACCTGCAGCGGCGAGGCGGGCTGCGAGTGGGGCGAGGCCCTGCTTGTCGGAGACCGACAGCAGAGCGCGTGGTTGGACGCGTTCAGTCGAGGGCATGGACCTTCCCAGGTTCGGTGCCGACTCTCTGCGACGGCTAGTCGTCGCCGAGGAGGTCGGAGTATTCGATCTTGAGCTTCTCGAGTCCGAAGACCTCGACCTGACGGATCCGTTCGCGGGTCAGGTTGAGGATTTCGCCGACCTCTTCGAGCGTGATGCCACCGCGGTCGGCGACATCGAGCGCACAGGTCTCTTTCATTTCCCACGGCTCGAGGTCGGGGAAGTTGAGTTTGATGGTCCCAGTTTCGGGGTTCACATCGAGGTAGAGGTGGAACTTGCAGGCCACCCAGGGGCAGGGTCGCGGGCCGTTGGCGCACTGGCCGCGGTGGGCCGGTCTCACGTGGCCAGAGGCGGCGATAATCCCGTCGGTCTCCGCGACCTCATCCTTGGAGAGGCGGCGAGCGTTGAGGGTCTTGGAGCGACGGAGACCCTTTCGGCCCTGGCGCTTTGCGACCCCTGAGGGCGTGATGCTCTTGCTCTTGTCGGCCATGCGCTTGAACGGGAGGGGGTCGGCTTGCAGGACTTGGCTACCGATTGCGACGATCTTTTGTCAAGCGTGCCAGTTGCCGGAGATTCAACGAATCGACGGGTCCTTGCGACCGAGGTTGTGGCGGGCCTCTACGAAGCGGACGGTGCCGGTCTTGGCGCGCATGACGATGGAGTGGGTCTCGCAGACGCCGCCCGACTCGAAGCGGACACCCTTGAGCATATCGCCGCTCGTGACGCCGGTGGCGGCGAAGAGGATGTCGCCATAGGCGAGGTCGTTGATGGAGAGCACGCGATGCACATCCTGGCCTGGCATCATGGTCTGGGCCCGCTCAATCTGCTGGTCGTTCTTGAAGAGGAGGCGGCCCTCCATCTCGCCACCCAGGCACTGCAGGGCTGCGGCAGCAAGGACGCCTTCGGGCGCGCCACCGGTGCCGAGGAGGAGGTCGATTCCGGTCTCCTGGTGGCAGGTCGCGATGGCTGCGTGCACGTCGCCGTCCTGGATGAGGCGGATGCGGGCGCCCGCGGCGCGGACCTCACGGATGATATCCTCGTGACGGGTGCGGTCGAGGATGATGACGGTGAGGTCTTCGACGGGAACGCCCTTCTTTGCTGCGAGCTCGATGAGGTTCTGCGTGGGCGACTTGCGGACGCTGATGACGCCGCGGCCGAGCGGGCCGGAGGCGACCTTCTCCATGTAGACATCGGGAGCATGGAGGAAGCAGCCGCTGGGGCCTGCCGCGAGCACCGCAAGACCGCCGGCGCGGCCATAGGCGCAGAGGCTGGTGCCTTCGAGCGGGTCGAGGGCGATGTCGAGCGCAGGCGCCCCCACACTCGCGCGGCCGACACGCTCTCCGATGTAGAGCATGGGCGCCTCGTCGCGCTCCCCTTCACCGATGACGACGGTGCCATCGATGTCGAGACCCGAGAAGGCGGTCCGCATGGCGGTCACGGCAGCGTCGTCGCTGAGATCGGCATCGCCCCGCCCCATGGTACGGGCCGCGGCGATGGCAGCAGCTTCGGTAACGCGGATGAACTCAAGCGCCAGATTGCGATCCATGACAAGACCTCTCGGGGCCGAAGCAGTCGGCCGTTAGATTGTGAACCGAGCAGCCCATCACCGACGACTGCATGGCGGCAGCTGTCTACCGCAAGGCCTGCTGCGATTCAATCCGAACCCCACGCTGTGACGAATCGATGGGGTGCGAGGTTGTTGACAGCCCGCCTGCCATACGGGAGTGTTTTTGAGCGTCGGAGAGCGTTCCGGCCGATTCGCCCTGGGAGGGCAGTCTGGAACGGTTCGGCCCCTACGACATCATCAAGCCACTGGCCTCAGGGGGCATGGCGACCACCTACCTGGCTCGTCCCGTTGGTGCTCCCGTAGGCCAGGAGATCGTCGTCAAGCGCATCCTTGCAGAGCTCCGCGACGATCCCGAACTGCGCGCGCTCTTTGGAGCTGAGGTGGGCGTCGCGCAGCAGCTCGACCATCCCAACATCGTCAAGGCGATGGCCCCGCTTGAGGTAGCCGGTGAGTTGGTGCTGCCGCTCGAGTTTGTCTGGGGCGAAGACCTTCGGGCGCTGGCGGAGCGGGCGCTGGTGACGGGTCGGCCCCTGAGCCCCGGCGAGGTGGTCTTCCTCATCGCCGAGGCTGCACGTGGCCTTCACCACTTTCATACCCGCCGGAGCGCAGGTGGAGAGCTGCTCGGCCTCGTGCACCGCGATGTTTCGCCGCCCAACCTGATGGTGGACTACACGGGCCGGGTGAAGGTGCTCGACTTCGGAATCGCGCGCGCTGAAGCGGCCTTCATGGAGGTCCGGCCAGGCCAGCTGCCGGGCAAGTTTGGCTACATGTCGCCGGAGCAGGTGGACGGGCTCGAGGTGACGGCCGCCTCGGATCAGTTCGCGCTCGGCGTGCTGTTGTATGAGCTGACCATGATGCGGCGGCTCTTCAAGGCCGACAGCGACATGGCGACGATGCGGCTGGTTTCGCGGGCGAACATCGCCCTACCGACCAGCCTGGTTCCCGGCTTTTCGCCGGCGCTGTCTGCGATCATGATGCGGGCTCTGGCGCGAGACCCGCGCGAGAGGTTCGAGGACTGCGCGGCGCTCGCCACAGCGCTCGACGCGCTGGAACTGGGGGAGCCGCGTTGCGACGAGCGCCAACTTGGAGAGCTCATTCGCAAGCTGTTCGCCGATCACATCGCGGAGACACGAGCGCTGCTGGGCGCAAGCTACAGCGGC
>CAIQPA010000625.1 GCA_903873545.1 uncultured delta proteobacterium | reverse complement strand
TATTGGCGCTTGCCGAGTTGCAGGTCACAAGGCAGCTGCCCGTGCGGGCCGCAGCATCCTGGTCGGAGTAGGGTGCGTTGTCGAAGCAGGAGGAGCTGCTCTCGCAGGCCTCTGCCGCGGAGCAGCTGTCGCAGAAGTCGGGCGAGAAGGCGGCGGCCCGCTCGAAGGGCGGGCGGCAGATGGAGGCGTAGACGGCGCCGGCGGTGAGCTCCGGCGCGTTGGCCACAAAGGGGAGCCCGGTTGCAGGATAGGGCGAGGCGCCGGCGTAGACGAGCTGGCAGCTCCAGGGGGTGGTGTCGGCGCCCACGCGGAGCGACTCGCAGAGGTCGGCATGGTCGGTGCAGCCGCGGCTGCAGACGCCCGCCTTGCCAACGGGGATGCTCTCAAAGCCGGGCAGATCGCGCACCGCCACCATGTTGCTGGTCGCGCCCAGTGGCTTGCGGTTGAGCTCGAGCTCGGTCACGCAGAGGCCCATGCCGTTGGGGCAGTCCACGTTGGTGTTGCAGAAGGCGAAGTCGGTGAGGGTGAGCGTACCCTGCGACCGGGTGCCGTCGTTGGCGTCGAGGGCGAGCACATCGGCCGCATCCACGCCGGCGTCGTCGTTGACGGCATCGGTCTTGGTGTCGTCGTTTGTGGCGTCGGCCGTGGTGTCGGGCGCAGGCGCGGCAGTGCCGGTGTCTTCGGTGAGCGAGTCGCTGCCGGGCGCCTCTTCGGCGCAGGCTGTCAGCAGCGCGAGCGGCAGCAACAGCAGGGTCGCCGTGCGACAGAGCGAGCGAAGGGCAGGACGCGTAGGCGCGAGGTGCTCAAGAGCGAGGAGAGGCCGCATGATGGCTCCAGACGAGGTGCAGGTTCAGAAGAGATTCAATGGAGAAGATGAGGGCACCGGGGCGCCTGCGGGGCGCCGCGCCGGCACCGCTGCTAGAGCGAGTTGGCGCAGTCGGACTCCGACGCGAAGACATCCTGCCAGCCGTAGGAGAGGCCGATCTCGATGTCGTCGAGCGCATCCCAGTTGATGCCCTGGTTGGCGGGCAGCGCGGGGTCGATGACGAGGGTGAAGCCGCCCGCAAGCGGCAGGCCGGCAAAGCTCAGCGAGGGCGAACCCATCTCGGTGATGCCCGCGACGGGCGAGGTCGAGCGGCCGTTCACCACAAACGAAGTCTCGGCGCCAAAGGTGGTGTCGCCCTGCCCGAAGGTCCGCACATAGGCGTCGATGCCGGGCTGGCAGGAGTAGGTGCTGGTCTGGCCGTTGTAGAGCAGCGTCGCCACGGGCTGGCCACTGCCCAGGTTGGTGCCCACGAGCCGGAGCGAGATGCCGGCAATCTTGGCGTTGCAGGTGAGCGCCAGGTTTGCGAAGTCATCCAGGCCGAGGTCGAAGTTCACCACCCTGGCGTTGGTCGCAATCTGCTGCGCCGTCTCCGAGACCGAGATGCGCATGCGGGCATCGGCTGGCACATTGCTGGCCAGCAGCAGGGCGCGGAAGCGCTGCTCGGGCGAGAGCGTCAGCCCCGACACAGGGTCCACCTGCGGCTGGGTCAGCTGGAGCAGGTCGCGGCGCAGCGAGATGGTCCCCTCCTGCTGGCTGGTCGCGCCACCGCACTGGGCCTCGAGGTCGCTGAGCCGGTCTGCGATGGCGCGGAGCTGGTAGGTGTTCCGCGCCAGCAGGATCGACATCCGCTCGTTGTAGAAGGGGCGGACGGCGGCATACTCGAGCGAGACGAGCCAGTCGTTCATC
>CAIQPA010000624.1 GCA_903873545.1 uncultured delta proteobacterium | reverse complement strand
GCGGCCAGCGCAGAGGCGGCGCTGTGGTGCAGGCGGCTCACGGCTGCGCTCCGGGGTAGATGCCCTGCATCGTCCAGGAGAGTCCCGAACCGGCCGGATCGGCGCTGCCGTTTGGATCGAGCGTCCACACCTCCGCGTGAGGCGGAACCAGCGAGGCGAACGGAACGTCTGACGGCCTATCGCGCCAGACCGCAACCAACAGCGCGCTCCAGGCCGCATTGTCTTGCCAGCCAGATCGCGCTGTGGGTATCCCGACCCCGTTGGCCTGTTCCGCAGCAAACTCGCCCCGCGCCTGCAGCGACAGGGCGGCGGGGAGCAGCCGCGCGGAAACCGTGCGGGGCGGCAGGCAGCCGCAGAGGGTCAAGAGGAGGACAAATCGCTTCATGGAGACCTCAGAGAGAGGGGGTGGTGATTCCCTTCTCGTCAGTCGCAGCGATTTGTTGCGTCAGAGTTGTGTGATGGGCGCAAAAAACCGTTCGGAGAGCTTCTGCAGGATGCTGATATGGACGCCGCCGAAGGCCGAGCCGGAGAGTCCGGCGAAGAGGTCGCCGGGCTGCGCGTGTGCGGCGACATAGGTGGCGATGTCGGCGGGATCGGCGATGAGGTGGGTCTCCTTGCCGCCCTCGCGGATGGTCTCGGCCAGCTTCGGGATGGAGATCTTCTCGTCGTCTGAGAGGCTGTCTTTGCGCCAGGGCTCGCTGAGGATCACGACATCGGCCGAGGCGAATGCTGCAGGATATTCGTCCTGAAAGACGGCGCGTCGCGAGGTGTTGCTCTTGGCCTCGAAGGCCGCCCAGATGCGGCGGGTAGGGAAGCGCATCCGGATCGCGGCGAGGGTCTCGCGGACGGCGGTCGGGTGGTGGGCAAAGTCGTCGATGACAACGATGTTGTTGACCACACCCTTGATCTCCTGCCGCTTCTTTACCCCCTCGTAGGTCCCCGCGGCGTCGATACACTGCTGCAGGGTGAGGCCGGCCGACAGCGCCAGTCCCGTCGCGCCCAGGAAGTTGCGCACATTGTGGAGGCCCATGGTTGCGATGCGCCCCTCGACGGTGCCGAGGTCACGGTGGGTCATCCGGATGTAGGTGCCGCGCTCGTCAGAGCCCGTCATCTCCGCGTGGAGGGTGTTGTCTGCGCCAAAGCCAAAGGTCTCGATGCGGGCCGAGGCGTGGGCAGCACAGCGCTTCGCCCGCTCATCTTCGCCATTCACCCAGACAACACCGGCCGGGTCGACCTGCGCGGCGAACTTGCTGAAGACCTCTTCGATGGACTCGATGTTCGGGTAGATATCGGCGTGGTCGAACTCCACGTTGTTGATGGCGGCGGCGAAGGAGGGGTAGTGCCAGAACTTGGGCACCTTATCGAAGTAAGCGGTGTCGTACTCATCGCCCTCGACAACGAAGGGGCTGCCCTCGCCAAGGCGGAAGTTGGAGTCGAAGTTCCGCGTGACGCCGCCGATGAAGAAGGAGGGGTCGAGACCGGCCTCGTGGAGCAGCCAGGAGAGGATGCTC
>CAIQPA010000623.1 GCA_903873545.1 uncultured delta proteobacterium | reverse complement strand
CGTGATGTAGTTGTCGAAGAGGTAGATCTGCTCGACGCCGCCGACCGCGAAGATCTCGCGTGCAACGGGCACATGCTCGGCCTCTTCGGCGGCACGGTAGTTGCTCTTCCCGTGCGACTTTACGGTGTAGAAGGAGATGAACTTCACCGCGTTTGGGTTGGGAGTCTCCTGAACGTGAATGTAGAAGCCCATGACTACGCCTCCGAGAAACGGGTGAGGAGCGCCAGGCCGCGCTCGAGCAGTGCGGGTTGGCCGAGTTCGTTGAGGACGTCCACAGCGAAGCCGTGGAGCAGGAGCTCTTCGGCGCGGCTCCGCGGGATGGCCCGCGACATGAGGTAGAAGAGCTCGGCCGGGTCGAGCTGGCCGACGGTGGCACCGTGGGTGCAGCGCACGTCGTCGGCGAAGATCTCGAGCTGGGGCTTGGCGTCGACGCGGCAGGCCTTGTCGAGGAGCAGGCTCTTGCTCGACTGGTCGGCGTTGGTTCGCTGGGCCGCCTGGCGGACAAAGACCTTGCCGTTGAAGATGGCGTGGCCGTTGCCGCGGAGGATGCTCTTGTAGACTTGGCGCGCGGTGCAGTCGGGCTGCGTCTGGTCGAGCGCGGTGTGGTGGTCGTGGGTCTGCCCTTCGCCGGGGAGGAAGAGGGCCTGCAGCTCGGTGTGGGCGCCGGTGCCGTTCACGGTGACAGCGAGCGTGTCGCGCGAGAGCAGGGCGCCGCCCGTGAGCGAGACGCTCTTGTAGCGGGCGTCGCGGCTTGTTGTGACGCGGGTGTCGGCGAGGTGGGATAGGCCGCGGCCGAGCTCCTGGAACTTCACATGGGTGAGGGCTGCGCCGTCTGCGAGCGTAAGGTCGAGGGCGACCGTGGCGAGGCCATTTGCGCCATCTGCGGAGAGGTGGCTCTCGACGAGCGTCGCCTCGGTGCCGCGGCCCAGCGAGAGGGCGAAGGTGGCACCGCTGAGCGTGGCGCCCGCGCGGGTATGGAGGAAGAGCAGGTGGAGCGGACCGGCGAGCTGCAGGCCGGCCGGGAGCGCGAGGCCTACGGCTGCGGGCGCGATGGCTGCGGCGAGCTCACCGAAGGCGGTGAGAGGTGCCACGGAGCGGTCGGACCTCCAGCCAGACCAGGCGGCCTCGGGCGAGGAGAGCGCGATGGCGAGCTGGCCGTCCACAAAGACGAGCCGGAGCTCACCGTCGAGCGGAGCGGGGAGCGCGGGGAGCGGAGCCTCGATGCCTGCCTCGGGTGCGAGCGCTGCAAGCGGCGCGAGCTGGAGGTAGCGCCAGTCTTCGTCGCGGCGGGTAGGCAGGCCGGTGGCCAGGAGCCGCGCGAGCGCGGCGGCCGCAGCGGGCCGATTACCGGCGTCGGCCACGCGGGCCGCGGCTGCCTCAAGGAGCGGAGAGAGGGGGGCGCTCATGCGGGGTCCTGGGCCTCGGGCTTGAGCCAGTCGTAGCCCTTCTCTTCGAGCTCAAGGGCGAGCTCGCGCCCGCCGCTCTTGATGATCTGTCCGTTCCAGAAGACATGGACCACATCGGGGGTGATGTAGTTCAGGAGCCGCTGATAGTGGGTGATGAGGACAAAAGCGTTGCTGCTGCTGCGGAGCTTGTTGACGCCGCCTGCGACCTGCCGAAGCGAGTCGATGTCGAGGCCTGAGTCGGTCTCGTCGAGGAAGGCGACGCGGGGCTGCAGCATGGCCATCTGGAGGATCTCGTTCCGCTTCTTCTCGCCACCCGAGAAGCCCAGGTTGACGGGGCGGCTGAGGAAGGAGGGGTCCATCTCGACCAGCTTGGCCTTCTCGAGCAGCAGCGCGTGGAAGTCGGCGTCGGAGAGCAGGGGCACCTCCTGGGCGCGGCAGATCTCGTCGAAGGAGGCGCGCAGGAAGAGCTCGTTGCTGATGCCGGGCAGCTCAACGGGGTACTGGAAGGCGAGGAAGATGCCTTCGCGGGCCCGCTCAAAGGGCTCCATCTCGAGCAGGTCTTTGGGCCGGAACTGGGGCGAGTAGATGACCTCGCCGCCCGTGACTTCGTAGTCGGGATGGCCGGCGATGACCTTGGAGAGGGTGCTCTTGCCGGAGCCGTTGGGCCCCATGATGGCATGTACCTCGCCGGGCTTCACCTCGAGGTTGACGCCGCGGAGGATCTCCTTGCCGTCGATGCTGGCGTGGAGGTTCTTGATGTGGAGCAGGTTCACGGGGGACTCTCGATGGGATGGGCGTGCAGTTAACCGACGGAGCCTTCGAGCTTGAGCTCGAGCAGTTTGACGGCTTCGACCGAGAACTCGAGCGGGAGCTTGTTGAAGACCTGCTCGCAGAAGCCGTTGACCAGCATGGAGATGGCCTTCTCCTGGTCGATGCCGCGCGAGGCGAGGTAGAAGAGCTGGTCTGCGCCGAGGCGGGTGGTGGTGGCCTCGTGCTCGATGGTCGCCGTGTTGTTGCGGACCTCGAGGTAGGGGAAGGTGTTGGCGCTGCAGCGGTCGCCGACCAGCATGGAGTCGCACTGCGAGTAGTTGCGGGCGTTGTCGGCGCCGGGCGCGACGCGGACCAGGCCGCGGTAGCTGTTGTGCGACTCACCAGCCGAGATGCCCTTGCTGATGATCGTGCTCCGCGTGTTCTTGCCGAGGTGGATCATCTTGGTGCCGGTGTCGGCCTGCATTTTGTCGCGGGTGAGGGCGACGGAGTAGAACTCGCCCACCGACTCGTCGCCGGCGAGGATGCAGCTCGGGTATTTCCAGGTGACGGCGGAGCCCACCTCAACCTGGGTCCAGGAGATTTTGGAGGCGCGGCCCGCGCACTTCCCCCGCTTCGTCACGAAGTTGTAGATGCCGCCCTTGCCCTCTGCGTCGCCCGCATACCAGTTCTGGACGGTCGAGTAGTTGATGGTGGCCCGCTCGTGGGCGATGAGCTCCACGGTTGCTGCATGCAGCTGGTTCTCGTCCCGCTGCGGCGCCGTGCACCCCTCGAGGTAGTTCACGAAGGAGCCCTCGTCGGCGATGATGAGGGTGCGCTCGAACTGCCCCGTGTTTGCCGCGTTGATGCGGAAGTAGGTGGAGAGGTCCATGGGGCAGGTGACGCCCTTGGGGATGTAGACGAAGGAGCCGTCGGTGAAGACCGCTGCGTTCAGCGCCGCAAAGAAGTTGTCGGTGTAGGGGACAACGGAGCCGAGGTACTGGCGGACCAGCTCGGGGTGCTCCTGGAGCGCTTCGGAGATGGAGCAGAAGATGACGCCGACCTCGCCGAGCTTCTCTTTGTGGGTGGTGACGACGGAGACGCTGTCGAAGACGGCGTCGACGGCCACATTCATGATCCGCTTCTGCTCGGAGAGCGAGATGCCGAGCCGCTCGAAGGTGGCCAGGAGTTCGGGGTCGACGGCGTCGATGCTGTCGAGAACCGGCTTCTGCTTGGGGGCGGAGTAGTAGGAGATGCCCTGGTAGTCGGGCGTCTCGTAGGTCACATTCTGCCAGTGGGGCTCGACGAGTGTGAGCCAGTGGCGGAAGGCCTTGAGGCGGTACTCGAGCATCCACTCGGGCTCGTTCTTCTTGGCCGAGAGGGCACGGATGGTGTCTTCGGACAGGCCGGGCGGGAAGGTGTCGGCCTCGATGTCTGTGACGAAGCCATGCTTGTAGTCGCTGGCGATGACGCTTTCGAGTGTCTCCATGCGAACCTGCCACAAGGGTATCTGCCGACCTGTGCGGCAGGATTGTGGACCAAAACAGTCCACATTGCGGCAGCGGGTCTAGGAGCGCCCCCCGCGGGTGTCAATCTGTGGCAGGTGTCCAACGCTCGAGGCCGAGTCCGGCAGCGAGGAGCCGCCCTCCGGCCACCTCCTGGGCGAGGGCACCGAGGTCGGCGCCGATGGCTCTCCGGCCGGCGCTTGCGGCGGCGACCAGCGTGGTGCCCGAGCCGCAGCAGAGGTCTGCGACCAGGCCTCCGGGCGGGGCATGGCAGGCAACGATGCGCGCGAGCAGCGCGAGCGGCTTTTGCGTGGGGTAGCCGGTCCGCTCCTTGGCCATGTTGTTGATGGAGGGGATATCCCAGATGGAGGTCCCCTTCTTGAGCTTGCCTGCCAGCCGCTGCGAGGTGGCGGGGACCATGTGGGGTGCGAAGAACCAGCGGCTCCCCTTGCTGTACCAGAGCAGGGTATCGTGCTTTTTGGCGTGGCAGCGGGGGCTGGAGCCGCCGAGGCCGTAGCTCCAGATGAGCTCGTTGCGGAAGCCGGCACCGCCGCCGGCCCGGTCGCCGAAGCCGAAGATGCGGTCGCAGATCATGGCCAGGTAGGGGGCCGCGTGGTGGTCGCAGTGGAGGATGAGGCTCCCCTCGTCGGCGAGCGCGGCATGGATGGCGATGAGCCAGCGCTCCATCTCGTCGAGGTAGCCTTGGAGGCCGCCGGCCCAGGCGTCGCGGTAGGCGAGGGTGCCGCCTTCGAGGTGGGCGGAGGCCTCGTGGTCGCGGTGG
>CAIQPA010000622.1 GCA_903873545.1 uncultured delta proteobacterium | reverse complement strand
GGCGGCCTTGCGTGCCGCATTGAGCTTGTGGGCATGCAGGTCGGTGGCCAGCACCTGCGCCTCGGGGAGCAGTTCGGCGAGGTGGAGCGCCTTGCTGCCGAGACCGGCGCAGACATCCCAGATGCGTGCCGCGGCGGGCAGCCCTTCGGCGGCGACCAGCCCAATCCACTGTGCGCCGGCATCCTGTACCGCCACATCATCGCCCAGCTGCAGCGCCACCTTGATGGCACTGCCCGAGCGCATGACGAAGCAGCCCGGTACGGAGCGGTGGGGTTCGATTCCTTCGGCGGTGAAGGTCTCGCGGAGCGCGTCGGTGAAAGGTCCGCGGAGCCGGAGATGGGTGGCGGAGCTTCCGTTCCAAGCGGCCATCGCAGCGGCGGCGCCTTCGGGGCCGCGGGCGGCGAGGAGCCGATCTGCAATCCAGAGGGGCAGCGAGCCGGAGGTGGCGAGCGTGGCTGCCGACGAGGCGTCGGGATGGGCCGCAAACGGTGCGCCGAAGCGGGCAATCTTGCGGAGCACGGCGTTGGTCAGGCCAGAGATGCGGCCGAGCCCGATGGCGTGCATTTGGGAGACAGCAGCATCAACGACGGCGTGGGCTGCGCCGGGCCGGTTGGGGCGCAGGAGCTCGTAGGTGGCCACGCGGAGCACCGCTCGTGCGAGGGCAGGAACGCTGGCCAGTCCTTGGGTCATCCAGGCCTCGAGGGCCTCGTCGATGGGCGTGAGCCAGGTGACCGTCCCGTAGACAAGCTCGGTTGCAAAGCCGCGGTCGCGGCCCTCGAGCGTTGAGGCGGAGAGCTGGTAGCGGAGGGTGATAGAGCTGAAGGCACCTTCGTCGACCACGCGGGTGACGACGCGGGCGGCGAGGCTGCGCGCCGACTCGGGCGGAGAAGCGGAGGGAGGTGTGGCGTTCAAGAGCGGGGCTCCGGCTGACAGCGGGCAAAGCGGGTCAGAGTGACCTCGCAGGAGATGGAGTGTGCTTGAAAACGGGCCACGGCGGCGGCGGCGGCGGCGGCGACGAGGTCGGCATCGGGGTGAAGCGCGACGATGCAGCGATGACCGCCAAATCGGCTGAGCCCTGCGGGCGCGCCGGCGTCGCGCGCGGCTGAAAGCGCCGGCTGCAGGCCGGGGATGCCGGCGCCGAGCAGGTCGGTGAGCGAGCCGTCATCGAGGGCGAAGCCGAGCAGGTCGAGGCTGCCGGAGCGGAGTCCTTCTGTGACCGCGACGGCGCGCGATGCGAAGGTGGCAGCTGCCTTTCCGATCAGCGTCTTGCCAAGAAAGGCAGAGGCCTCCGAGGCGGCCTCGGACAGTGCTGGCGTGACCACCGCCACCGCCCAGTCGGGCAGTTCAAATGTGGAGAATCGGACCGGGGGGTAGGGCCAGAGCACCACCACGCCGCGCCCGGTCTGGACCGCAATCTCTGCCGCTGCATCGAGCGCCCCGAGGCTGGCGGCTGGCGCTGCAAGCCCCGCTTCGTCGGCGACGGGTGGGACGAGAGAGGCGGGCCCAGGCTCCATTGCCAGCGGCAGCATCAGGGCGTGGCCCAAGCCGCAGGCGACGGAGGGGCCGAGGCCACACAAGAGGCGCTGGTATGCAGGGGTGGCGTGGGTCAAGCGACCGGCTCGAAGCGTGTGCCCGTCGCGGGGCACCAGCCGTTGAGCACCACCTTTGCCGGCATCACCCGTTTGCCGGCCCGTTGCAGTTCGAGCACCTCGAGCACGGTGCCCTCGCCGGCTGCAAGGAAGAGGCCGCTGCGTGCATCGGCCGCGACCACCTGCCCGGGCTCCAGCGCATGCGTGCCATCGACCGGCCGGGCCCGGCAGAGCAGCACCAGCTCGCCCTCCACCGTGGCTGCGGCGCCCGGCCAGGGCGTCATGCCGTTGATCCAGTCCGCGACCGAGGAGGCCCGCTGCGCGAAGGGGATGGTGCGGTCAGCGCGGGTCAGCATGCGGGCGTAGGTGGCGCCGCGCGCGGGCTGCGGCTCTGCCGTGGCGCTGCCCGCGAGGATGGCAGGAAGCAGGTCGGCGAGCAGGTCGGCGCCGAGAGTGGCGAGCCGGTCGTGGAGTTCTCCTGCAGTCTCTGTGTCGCCAATCATGAGCGGGCGCTGCGCGAAGACCGGGCCGGTGTCGAGGCCTCGCTCCATCTGCATGAGGGCAACGCCTGTTGTGGCGTCTCCGGCCGCGATACTCCACGAGATGGGCGCCGCGCCGCGCCAGCGCGGGAGCAGCGAACCGTGGATATTCAGGCAGCCAAGCCGGGGCAGGTC
>CAIQPA010000621.1 GCA_903873545.1 uncultured delta proteobacterium | reverse complement strand
TTCGCGCATCAGCTCGGCGAGGGGATCAAACGAGGGGTTGAGGCGGCTACGGGCCATGGGGGTCTCCTGCGGGTTCAACGAGGCTGCGGGTTGGGGTTTGGCGGACGTGGACAGCGTGCGCTGGTTCAAGCTCTGCCAGCTCTGTGCACGGGCACAGGTCGTGATCTCGAACTGGGCTTCAAGGGGCAGCAGGTGCGCGTTCCGCCCGGATTTTCGGTAGACGCAGTAGCGGGGGTCAGACGGGATCGGTCGAAGCTCGCCGTGCGCGAGGTCCATGTAGTCCGGGAAGTTGACGAACTTGGGCCGGGCCATCGGGTTGCTCCGCGCGACAGTGACAGGAGGCAGGCGGCGCCCACGCAGCTCGCGTCGCTTCTGGAGGGTCGTGACACCGGCGAGAAAGGCGGCCAGCTCCTCCAGTGTGAGGAAGGTGAGCCGAGTGTAGTCAGGTTTGCGCTTGCGAGAAACGAGCGTGCCTACATCCGAGTGCTGCAACTCGCTCCGCGGCACTTCCACGGGGCGAACTGCGCTCCCCCTCTCAAAGTAGAAGGTGACCGGACCCGGGTGCGGTTCAAGCGCGCGCCTCAGCTTGCGGAAGAAAGCGAGCTGCTGCGCGAACTGGTAGCGCCGCGCTGCCGCCTCATCCCGGCCCTTGTCGGGCGGCGGGCGGTTCCTCGCGGCGGCCAGCAGCTCTTTCAAGAGCGAGGCCACCTCCACCGTCACGCCGTCTACCTCCACCCTGCGCAGACGAAGCGACCTACCGGCTCCGACGTAGGCGCCGCCGTCTGCGAAGTTCACGGCCAACAGCGCCTCCCCGTGAAGTGCAGTCAGCGTGGGGCTGGTCAAAACCTCCGTCTGGAAGGCGAGGTCGCGCACGACCTCAAGCAGCTTGCTCTTGCCCTGTTCGTCTTGCTGCGCCCCGAAGAAGCGCTCACCCCGCGTGCCCAAGGCCGCGATCAGGTCCTCTCCGCGCGCAGGCACGACGGCGTCGCCCAGCTGCGCGAGGAGCTGGATGGCCTTCGGCCGATTGAGCGCGAGGCGCCCCGTGGGGTCCGCCGCCGCCCGCAGCGCTCGCAGGATCGTGGCTTCAGCTGACCGTGCGGTGCCGGCTTCGGACGCCCTCCGCTCACGCCGCTCGACGAAGACCCCCTGGCGGACATCCGGTGCGGCCAGCGGGCTCTGGGTGCGGCGCATCGTGGGTGTCTTGCCCTCCGCGGTCACCCGCGCGGCGTAGCTGAGGCCGTCGGCGCCCCGCTGCACGGGGCCCGTCAGCACGCCGTAGCGGGTGCCCTCGCGCCCTTGAGCCAGCTGCCGATGGGCCACGCGCTTGCACCCAGCCGCGCGGAACTTGCCCTCGTCGCTCGATAGCCTCCGACAATCCCGTTGAAACTTCTCGTACTCGGCCCACGTCACCTCGCGGTTCTTCTTGGTCTTCGCGAGGCTCGGCGTGAAGTCGAGGCACCGATCGGGCCAGGCTTCGGCGTCGAGGTGGCTGCAGCGGTACGCGACGGGTCGCGTCATGGGGACACACGCAGGTAGTGCCCGTAGGCCTTGAGGTTCATCTTCGCGATCTTCGTGCAGCGCACACACGTGACGTACTGCGCATCACTCCGGTAGATCGCGGGCTCGTTGCGCTCGCCGGTCTTGCCGGTAGGGCTGCGGTAGCCGCTGCCGCAGAGCG
>CAIQPA010000620.1 GCA_903873545.1 uncultured delta proteobacterium | reverse complement strand
TGGCGCGAGCGCCTGTCTTCCTCTCCCCTAGCCCGCGTGTGAAGCATGTCTGAAGGTGCTGCTCTCTATCTGCTCGACATCGAAGGAACGACCACCTCGGTGGGCTTTGTGTTCGATGTGCTCTTCCCCTTTGCGCGGTCGCAGGCGGCTGGATTTTTGGCGGCGCAGGGCGCAACCGCGGAGGTGGAGGAGACGCTCGCGCTGCTCGCGTCCGATGCGCACGCAGAGCGGGCCGCAGGGCTCGACTGCCCGGAGGTGTTGGAGGGCGAGGCGCGGCTGGCGACTGCCGAGGCTGCGATGCTCTGGATGATGGATCGGGACCGCAAGACGCAGGGGCTCAAGCGGCTGCAGGGGCAGATCTGGCGCGCGGGTTACGAGCAGGGGACGCTGGAGAGCGATGTCTTCGATGATGTCCCCGTGGCGCTGCAGAAGTGGCGGTCGGAAGGGGCGCGCATTTTCATCTACTCGTCTGGCAGCGTGGCAGCGCAGCGGCTGCTGTTCCGGTACTCGCGGTGTGGCGACCTGACGGGTCTCATCGACGGCTACTTCGATACCGCGGTGGGCGAGAAGCGGAGCGCAGCGAGCTACGCGCGGATCCTTGCGGAGGTTGCAGCGGCGGGGTCGCAGGTGCTCTTCCTGACAGACATCGTCGCGGAGGCCGATGCTGCGACGGCTGCCGGCATGCGGGTCTGCATTGCGGAGCGGCCGGGGAATGCCGCGCAGCCGGCGCACGGCTACGCCGTGTCGAGCCGCTTCGACCTGCTCTAACGTCCGACCGCTTCGAGGAGGCGGTCCCAGACGGTGTCGCGGGGGAAGAGGGCCTGACCTTCGGCGAGCCAGTAGTGGGCCTCGTCAATCTTCGCCTGCCTGGCGAGCCGCTCGACGTGGAAGACGAGGGCGTCGCGGCTCTTTCCGAGCATGGGGAGGAGGAGCCGCTCGAGGTCTGCGGGCCTGTCTGCGGCGTCGGCAGTGCGGTCTGCGAGGGCGAGGAGCGGTGCGGTCCAGCGAGGGTGCCAGGCAGGCGTCGCGGCGGCCTGCAGGATGACCTCCGCGCTGGCAGCGAGGTGGTCTGCCGGGAGCAGTGTTGCGAGGTCGCTGATGGGTGCGGCGCTGGCTGCGAGGTCGGCGGTGGCGACGGTCAGCGGCAGGAGCTGCTCCATGAGCTGGCGGTCAGCGGGCCGCTCACGGAGCGCCCAGAGGAGCGGCCTGTGGTGGGCGATGACGAGGTTGGCCCAGTCGGTGACGATCCGCTCCCAGTGCGCCGCGGCTTCGGGGCGCTCGGCGAGGTGGAAGGCGATGGCGTCGCGCGCGGCGGCGACCTGAGCGGCGAGCTCAGCGAGGAGCTCGATGGTCTCCGACCAGGGGCGTCCCGCGGCGAGGTCGAGGTGCCGGGCGGCGCCTGTCCAGGCGAGGCGGAGTTCGGGCGCCAGCTGCGCGTCGAGGAGGGCGGAGGCGTTGGCGAGCGCAGGGAGAGAGGCGGCTTCGACCGAGCGGATGAGGAGCTGCGCGGCGACCTCACAGGTATCGAGCCAGGAGAGGTCGGCGGGGGCGATGAGGTCGAGCTGTTGTGACACGCTCGTCGGGGTTTCGATGAGGTCGTGGAGGAGCCAGCGTGAGCCGTGGAGGCCATGCTGGGTGAGGAGCCGGCCAGCGAGGAGGGCGGCCTCGTTCCTGTGCATGGCCGGGAGGAGCGCGAGTGCAGATTTGCTACGCATGTGATCCAAAAAGCGGAGAGAGGAGCCTTGACGCGTTGCGGCAGGTTCACCACATTGGAGGGTAGGAACTTGGTCGTGGATCGGGCAAGTTCTGAGGCGCAGCGGCCTGCCATGTTTATGAATGATGCTTCATTCATTCGGGCTTCGGTTCTGATGCGTTGTCGCCCCCGGTTCTGCTCCCATCCCCACCTGCGAGGTAGTCATGAGTCACTTGAAGTTCGACACGCGCGACTGGAAGTTCATCCTTCATGAGCAATACGACCTCAAGCAGCTCCTCGGGCTGAAGAAGTATGCAGACTTCGACATCGAGACGCTCGACACCGTTGCGGACGAGGGCATCAAGTTCGCGATCGATGTGGTGGCTCCCATCAACGGCCCCGGCGACGCTGAGGGTTGCAAGGTTGCCGACGGCCGCGTTACCGCGCCTAAGGGTTATGCGGAGGCCTGGAAGAAGCTTGGGGCGAACGGCTGGAACAGCGCGATTCACTCCCCGGAGTTCGGTGGTCAGGGTCTTCCGCTCTTTGCGATGATGCCGGTGTTCGAGGCGATGAACGGGGCCGGTCAGGCCTTCTTCATGTACTCGCAGCTGACCTCCGGCGCGGCCCACCTGGTGGAGAACTTTGGCAGCGAGAAGCTCAAGAAGCTCTACTGCGAGAAGATGTACACGGGCGCCTGGGGCGGAACGATGTGTCTGACGGAGCCCGGTGCCGGCTCATCCGTGGGTGACCTCGTATCGACCGCGGAGCTGCAGCCGGACGGCCGCTACAGCATCGAGGGTACGAAGATTTACATCTCGGGCGGCGATGCCGACTTCTACGGCAATGTGGTCCACCTGGTCTTGGCCCGCGTGAAGGGCGACCCCGCTGGCATCAAGGGCGTCTCGCTCTTTGCCGTGCCCCGCGACTGGGTCAACGACGACGGCTCCACGGGCGACTTCAACCACGCCTACGTGGAGAGCATCGAGCACAAGATGGGCATCAACGGCTCGGCGACCTGCCAGCTGTCGTTCGGTAGCCGGGCGCCCACCTATGGCTACATGGTTGGCGAGCCTTGCAGCGGCATCGTCTACATGTTCCAGCTCATGAACGAGGCGCGCATCATGTGTGCGGTGCAGGGAAGCGCGATTGCCAACGCATCATTCCAGCAGGCTGTTGCCTACTCGAAGGACCGCAAGCAGGGCGGCGACGTGACCGACCTTGGTGGCGCGAGCGTGGAGATCATCCGGCACCCCGATGTGCGGCGCAACCTGATGCTGATGAAGGGCTACGCCGAAGGTACCCGGGCGCTCATCGCTCGTGCCGCCTGGGCCGCCGACTTCAGCATGAGCTCCGACTCGGAGAGCGAGAAGGAGAACTACCACAACATGCTCGACCTCATGATCCCCATCGTGAAGGCCTACACAACCGACAAGGCGTTCAGGACAACGGAGCTCGGCATCCAGGTCTTCGGCGGTTACGGCTACTGCCGCGACTACCCGATGGAGCAGTACCTGCGGGATGTGAAGATCACCTCGATCTATGAGGGCACCAACGGCATCCAGGCGCTCGACCTGCTGGGCCGCAAGATGCGTCTCAAGGGCGGCTCGCTCTTCATGCAGTATGTGATGGAGCTCTCGCAGTTCGTGGAGCAGCACAAGGGTCACTCCGTGCTTGGCGTGGCTTCCGAGACGCTGGGCGAGGCGCAGGGTGCCCTTGGCGAGGTGGCCTTCTGGCTCTCGTCGCAGCCCCGCGCTGCGGTTGCCAACACGCTGTTGCAGGCCACTCCCTTTCTGGAGCTGTTCGGCGATGTGATGGTTGGTCACATGCTGATGCAGCAGGCTGTGCTTGCGTCGAGCAAGCTCGAGTCGAAGCTTGGCCGTCCGTCGGCGACGCGTGAAGAGCGCGAGGCCGATGCCGACGTGGCCTACTATGCCGGCAAGTTGGATGTTGCCCGCTTCTTTGTGAACGAGGTCGTCTCGTTCGCCAAGAACCGCGCCCGCGCGATGACGACGGGCGTGAACGTCGCCAACGAGATGGTCTGGTAGAGAGGCCCGAACCGCGGTTGCTTCGGCGGGCGCGGGGCGTCCGCTTGGAGCCTGGTCAGGGGCCCGCTTAGGGGAGCGTTCTCACCAGCCTGAAGCCCAGCGTTTGGTTGGCTGCATCCCAGCTGTTCTGGTCGTGGGCCGCTGCTCGGATGAACTGCCGGTCGCTGCTGTAGCCACCGCCTCGGACGGCTCTGGCGAAGCCGTCGCTGGGCCCCGTCGGGTCTGTGACATCGCCGGGGTAGGGGCCGAAGGCGTCCCAGGTCCACTCCCAGACGTTGCCGATGGTGTCGCGCAGTCCCCATGCGTTGGGCAGGCGGGTGCCGACGGGCTGCGTACGGCCATCGCTGTTGGAGGCAAACCAGAGGAAGTTGGCGTCTTCGACCGTTCCCCAGGGGAAGGTGGAGGTGGTGCCGGCGCGGGCTGCATACTCCCACTCACTCTCGGTGGGGAGGCGGTAGCCGGTGCAGGCGGTCCCGAGGGGCAGGGTGGCGCCGGAGCAGCCGCTGTGGGTGCCATCGTGCCAGCCGTTGCGGGCGTCTGCGCAGACGAGGAGGGTGTAGCAGGTGGGGAGCCCCTCTTGGGTGGAGCGGAGATTGGCAAAGGCGAGGGCGCTGAACCAGTCCAGCCGTTCTACCGGGCCTGCATCGAAGTTGTTTTCGGTGGTCTCGATGGTGCCGGTCGGTGACTGGAAGAAGGAGGGGTTGATTCCGCCGGAGAGGGCCTTCCAAGCCCCTTGCGAGGTCTCTGTACGGTCCATGAAGAAGGAACGGGTGAGCGTGACCGTGTGTTGCGTCTCGCGTGGGCTGCGGTCGACTTCGGTCTCGGGGGAGCCCATGAGGAAGCTGCCGGCCGGGATGAAGACCATGCCTTCAGGGGCGCAGCGGTCTTGGGTCGTGCCGTCGGGTTCGGTGGCGCAGTTGCCGGAGAGGCAGGCCGCGTCGTCGCTGCAGGGGGCGCCGAGGGGCTGGGAGGCGGTGCAGCCGCCAGCGGGCTCGACGCAGGTGAGGCGTCCGGGCTGGGTTTCGTCGCAGGCGAACTGACCACACCGTCCGCAGGAGCTTCCGGGCTCGCCTCGGAGGGTGCCGCAGCCGCCGCAGGCGTTGCGTGCGCTGTCGCCGGCGTCGCCATCGCAGGTGACGGAGCTGTTGCCGCCTGCACAGGAGAGGCGACCGCTGCCGCAGGTCCCGCAGAGCGACTCGGGCGGGCCGCTGAGGAGGCCGCAGCCGCCGCAGGCGTTGGATTCAGAGGCGCCATCGCAGCGGGTGGCGGTGCGCCGTGGGTCGGTGGGGTCGCAGGCGACGCGACCATCGAGACAGGTCCCACAGGGTTCGCCGAGCGGCAATCCCGTGAGCGGTCCGAGTCCGCCGCAGGCGTTGGTGGAGCCGCGGGTGATGCAGGCGGCCTCATCGGGGCCCAGGCAGAGGACGGAGCCGTCGCCGTTGTCGCAGGAGGTTCCGACCTCGAGGGCCAGCGTCGTGCAGCCGCCACAGGCATTGAGCTCGCCTTGGCCGCGGCAGGAGAGGTTGCCATCCGCGTTGCAGGCCCAGGCTGCGCCGCAGGCGTTACAGGCTGTGCCCGGTTCTGCAGCGAGGGGTTCGCAACCGCCGCAGGCGTTGCCGCCCTCGAGGTCGACGGCGGTGAGGGTGCCGTCGTCGCAGAAGAGGACACCGCGGCGGCAGCCATTCTCGTAGAGGGTGCCGGGGAGGGCGGTCACGCCGGTGACGCCATCGGGGAGGGTGAGCAGGCCCGAGCCGCCGCAGGCGTTGCTACCGGGGTCGAGGCAGAGGGTGGTCTCGCGGGTGGAGCAGATGGTGACACCTTCGCTCCCGCCGCTCTGGAGGCAGGTGGCACCGGGTGGGTCTGAGAGCTGGGCGCAGCCGCCGCAGTCGTTGAGCTCGCCGGCTCCGATGCAGGTGGCGGTGCCGGCGGCGCAGGCCCAGAGGCCATCGCCGCAGCTTCCGCAGGGGGTGCCGGGTGTGCCGGGCAGGAGCGAGCAGCCGCCGCAGCTGTTGGGGCGTGAGCCGCCGGAGCAGGAGAGCTGATCGGGGCCGGTGCAGAAGAGCAGGCCATCGTCACAGGCGCCGCAGCCGTCGCCGGGCCGAGCTGGACCATCATCGTCGACGAGCTGGCCTGAGCCACCGCAGTCGTTGAGGCCGCCCGAGCCGTCGGGGATGGGCGGCAGCGGTTTGGTGTCGAAGTTGAGTCCGTCGCAGGCCGAGGTGAGCAGGCAGAGGAGTGCGACGAGTGCGGTGCGCATTGTCATGGTGCTTCGGGCTCTGTGTCTATCGGCAGACACGCATGCCGCCCGGGTTGACCACGGCGGTGATGTCGCAGTTGATCGGTGCGCAGCAGCCTAGCGAGTCGGAGGGGCATCCGAGCGCGCCGGCGCGGCAGTAGTCCTGCCCAAAGGAGCAGTCGCAGCCGCGGCGGCAGCTGCCGCCGGTGCAGCTGTCGCCATCGCAGACCGTGCCGCAGGCTCCGCAGTTGTTCAGGTCTGTCTGAACATCAAGGCAGACGCCGTTGCAGAGCGAGAGGCCGGCCGGGCAGCGGCAGGCGCCGGCGGTGCAGAGCAGGCCCGCGCCGCAGACGATACCGCAGCCACCGCAGTTGTTGGTGGTGTCGAGTGTGACGCAGGAGCCGCCGCAATTGGTCTGTCCGTCGGGGC
>CAIQPA010000619.1 GCA_903873545.1 uncultured delta proteobacterium | reverse complement strand
TGTCTATCCGCCGGATTCGCCGCGCGCCGGCTTCCTCGGGCAGCTCTCCTTCCTGGGGCTCAACTCGCACGCTGTCGCCTCCTCGGCGACGCTGCGGGGCCTCTTCATTCGGGAGCGGCTTCTCTGCAAGCGTATCAACCCGCCGCCGGTTAACGTCAGCACGGCCCTCCCCGAAGTGAACGCCGACGCGCAGACCCTTCGCGACCGCCTTTCGACCCACGCAACAGAGCCGAGCTGCGCAGGCTGCCATGACCTCACCGACCCTATCGGCCTTGGCCTCGAGAACTTCGACGCCATGGGACAGTTCCGGACGATCGACAATGGCGGCGAGATCGACCCCGCGGGCGACCTCGACGGCGCGCCCTTCGCCGATGCGCGCGGCATGGCCGAGCAGGTAGTCTCCCACGAGGACTTCGGAAGCTGCTTTGTCTCCAACCTCTACCGCTACGCCACGGGCCACGAGGAGAACTTCACCGAGCTGCCCATCCTTGAGGGACTGACCGGCGAGCTCGAGGCCTCGGGCTACCGCCTCAAGCCTGCAATGATCGGAATCGTCATGAGCGAGGGCTTCCGCTCCGCTTCGAAGGCCCAGTAGGAGCCCCCATGAACCTCTCTCAACCATCCCGTCGTCGCTTTCTTCGCGGCATTCTTGGTGGCGCCGCCGTAGGCGTAGGCCTTCCCTGGCTCGAACTGATGGCCCGTCCGTCGGTCGCCAGTGCCGCCGCGACCGACGCCTTCCCGCGTCGCTTCGTCATCTTCTTCTGGGGCAACGGCGTCTTGCCAGAGAAGTGGGTCCCCTCCACAACCGGCACAGGCTTCGAACTCTCCGAGCAGCTCGCGCCGCTCGCCGCGGTGCGCGAACACATCTCGGTGGTGAGCGGCATGTCGGTCAAGACCGGCAACCCCGTGGCCCATCTCGCCGGTCCGAGCGGTTTCCTTGCTGGCCGCCCTCTCATCGTCAACGGAAACGACTCGACCTTCTCCGGCCCCTCGATCGACCAGATCATCGCCTCGGAGATTGGCGCCAACACCACCTTCCGCTCGCTCGAAATCGCCATCCAGGAGCGAGCCCGCGGGCTCTCTTATGTCGCCTCCAATCAGGTGAACCCTGCCGAGGCGAACCCGCGCGTGCTCTTTGAGCGGCTCTTCGGAGGCTCGTTCCGCGCGCCCGGCGAAGAGCCCATCATCGACCCGACGCTCTCGCTTCGTCGCAGCGTGCTCGACGCCGTCGGTAACGACATCGGCCGGCTCAAGCGCCGCGTCGGCACCGCAGACCAGATTCGGCTTGACCAGCACCTGTCCGGCGTACGCGACCTCGAACTCCGCGTTGCCCGCCTTCTCGAAGACCCGGCAAACCTCGCTGCCTGCGCCAGACCGGCGGAGCCGGGCGACTATGCGCCCATCGATGGCCGGCCGCAAATGAGCGCCATCACCTCGGTCATGTCGGACCTGGCCGCCATGGCGCTCGCCTGCGACCAGACCCGCGTACTGAGCATGTGGTACAGCGCCTCGCTCAACGGCATCCTCTTCCCAGGCGCCTCGGCGGGTCACCACACGCTTACCCACGACGAGCCCGGCGACCAGCCCATGGTCAACATGATCGTCAAGAGCATCATGAGCGACTTTGCCACCTTCGTGGAGAAGCTCGCCGCCGTTGACGAGGGCGAAGGCAGCCTCCTCGATCACACGGGCATCCTGGCCACCACCGACTGCGCGATGGGCCGCAACCACTCCACCGACGACTACCCGATCCTCCTGGTCGGCAAGATGGGCGGCTACCTCAAGCCGGGCACCCACTACCGTTCGAACAGCGCCGAGAACGTCGCCAAAATCTCCTACACCATGGCCCAAGGTATGGGCGTCAACTTGCCCTCCTTTGGTGTTGGCGAAGGCGAGGTTAACTCCATCGTAAGCGAGGTCGTGGCATGAAGACCCTTCCCCTCTCTCTTCTTTTCATCGCCTGCGCGGCGCTTTCCGCCTGTGCCGAAGACGGTCCTGCCGAAGCGGCACCCTCAGCGGGCGACGCCTTCGAAGGTTCGGCCTCCAGCGGCATCGCTTTCGGCGAGCTGACTGCGCGACCGGCCGTTGTGGTCCGTGAGATCCACGTGGCAGGTTCTGTCTCCTCCTCCATCGCCCCGGGCTTCGACCTCGACGGCCGCGTGAGCAACGCGACCGACCGCGAAGCCTGCGGCAAGAAGGACTTCACCTCGCCGGATGGAACCACCGGCATCGACAACCAGCTCGGTGCGGTCTGGGCTTCGGTCTACGACCTCGCCGGCGTGCCGGTAGAAGGACTCATCAAGGCTGCCGTCAACGACGGAAAACTCGCCTTCGTCGTCGAGTTCGATGGCCTCGACGACCCGTGGAACGACGACGACGTCACGCTCCGCCTCTTCCGCGGTTACAACGACAAGCCCATCATGGGAACCACCGGCGTCATGCAGGCCGGGCAGACCTTCGAGGTGCGCCCCGACGCACCCGTCGTCGTGGCAGAGAATGCCAAGATCGTTGACGGGCGCCTCCGCCTCTCCACGGAGGAGTACCACCTCGACCTTGAGCTCCTGGCCGAGGCCTTCGCCATCAACGTCGTCGATATGACCTTTGAACTTCAGCTCCAAGAGGACGGCACCTGGAATGGCTACCTCGGTTGTGGCGTCAGCGTCGCGGAAATCTCGGAGATTGCCCGCACCTACGCCGAGAGCGAGTCGCGCATTATCATTCCTCTGCTGCCCAACATCGCCGACCTCCGACCCGGCCCCGACAACAAGTGCACCTACGTCTCGGCGGTCCTTGAGCTCAAGGGTATCGAAGCCTTCATCGCCCGCTGACCGGTCGCCGCTACGCCGGACCGAAGAGACCTTCATGCAGCCACTTCATCCCTCACGTCGACGGTTCCTGCGCGGCATCCTTGGTGGTGCCGCCGTTGGCGTTGGCCTGCCGTGGCTCGAGTTCATGGCACATCCGGCGCAGGCCCGCGCGGCAGGTACGGATGCCTTCCCGCGCCGCTTCGTCCTCTTCTTCTGGGGCAACGGCATGCTGCCGGACCGCTGGGTCCCGACCGGCACCGGTCCCGACTACACGCTCTCCGAGCAGCTCCAACCGCTTGCCTCCATCCGCGAGCATGTGACCGTCGTCTCTGGCATGGCAGTCAAGGCCCCCAACATCGGCGCGCATTCATCCGGCCCCGCCGGCTTTCTCGCCGGTGGCCCGCTCAGGCAGGACGGCACCAGCATGGTGATGCCCGGCCCGACGATCGACCAGATCATCGCGAACGAGGTCGGCGGGAACACCATCTTCCGCTCCCTCGAGATTGCGGTCGAAGAGGGCGCACGCGGCCTCTCGCACGTCACACCGACCACGGTGAACCCCGCCGAGTCGAACCCGCGCATTCTCTTCGAACGCCTCTTCGGCGGCTCCTTTCGAGCGCCCGGCGAAGAGCCGATTATTGACCCAACGCTCTCGCTCCGCCGCAGCGTCCTCGACGCGGTGAGCGACGATGTCCGGAGGCTCCAGAACCGCGTCGGGACCGCTGACAAGGTTCGGCTCGACCAGCACTTCACCTCCGTGCGTGACCTCGAACTTCGCGTCGCCCGCCTGCTCGAAGACCCGCCCAACCTCGCTGCCTGCGCCCGCCCGCAGGAGCCCGGTGACTACCTGCCGATTGACGGCCGGCCGCAGATGTCGGCCCTTACGGCAGTCATGGCCGACATGGCGGCCATGTCACTCGCCTGTGACCAGACCCGCGTCCTGAGCCTCTGGTACAGTTCGCCTGTCAACGGCATCCTCTACCCGGGCGCCGCCGCCGGCCACCACTCGCTCACCCACGACGAGCCTGGCGACCAGCCCACCGTCAACATGATCGTGAAGAGCATCATGGGCGACTTCGCCACCTTCGTGCAGCGGCTCGCAGCCGTCGATGAGGGCGACGGAACGCTGCTCGACCACACCGGCATCCTCGCCACCTCCGACGTCTCGCAGGGGCGCAACCACAGCATCGACGAGTACCCCGTCCTGCTCGCCGGCAAGATGGGCGGCTACCTCAAGCCGGGACAGCACTACCGCTCCGCCAGCGGCGAAAATGTCTCCAAGATTGCGCTCACCATGGCGCAGGGCATGGGCCTCAGCCTGCCCTCCTTCGGGTACGATGCTGGCGAGACCGACTCGGTCGTCAGCGACGTGCTCGCCTAGCCGCAGCGCGCTCGACCCTCCCTGCCGGGAACAAAGCTGCGCCGACACGGTTTGAGCCTGCCGCAGAGATGCTTCGACCTGCTCTGACCGCCCCTCTGCGGCGCTGTCACGAAGCCGTTCCGCTTCCAAAGTCGGCCGTTTGGTGTAAGAGCGCGCGACGCTCCTGCCTCCGTTTCAGACAGGCCCGAACGCTCCTCCCCACAGGGCAGCCAACATGTACTTTCAAGACCTGATTCTCACCCTGCAGTCCTACTGGGCGGCGCGTGGATGTGTCATCCAGCAGCCCTACGATGTGGAGAAGGGTGCCGGCACCTTCAATCCCGCCACCTTCCTCCGCTCGCTCGGGCCCGAGCCCTTCTCCGTCGCCTATGTTGAGCCCTGTCGTCGCCCTGCCGATGGCCGTTACGGCGAGAACCCCAACCGCTGGGGCGCCTACTACCAGTTCCAGGTGCTGCTGAAGCCCTCGCCGAAGGATGTGCTTGAGCTCTACCTCGGCAGCCTCAAGGCCGTCGGCATCGACCCCGAGGTGCACGACATCCGCTTCGTCGAAGACAACTGGGAGGCACCGAGCCAGGGCGCCTGGGGCCTAGGCTGGGAGGTCTGGATCGACGGCATGGAGATCACCCAGTTCACCTACTTCCAGCAGGTTGGCGGCATTCCGCTCCGGCCCGTCGCCGCCGAGATCACCTACGGCCTCGAGCGCATCTGCATGTACCTGCAGAACGTCGAGGCCTTCGTCGACCTCCGCTGGAACGAGCAGTACTCCTACGCCGACATCCACCTGCAGGCCGAGGTGGAGTTCAGCCACTACAACTTTGACGAGGCCGATACGGAGCTGCTCTTCAAGCACTTCGAAGACTTCGAGCGCGAAGGCACCCGGCTGCTCGCCAAGGGGCTCGTCATCCCCGGCTACGACTGCTGCATGAAGGCCTCGCACTGCTTCAACGTGCTCGACGCCCGCGGCGCCATCTCGGTCACCGAGCGCCAGAAGTACATCCTGCGCGTGCGCAAGATGGCGCGCACCGCGGCCGAATCCCATGTCGAGAAGCGCAAGGCGCTCGGCTTTCCGTTGCTCCGTGATGAGGCCCGTCGCATCGAGATGCTCGGCGGGGAGGATGCACAATGAAACTGCTGTTTGAAATCGGAACCGAAGAGCTCCCCGCAGGCGAGATTGACACTGCCGTCGAGACGCTGGCCCGCCACCTGATCCGCGCCTGCGCCGACGCTCGTCTGGGCCACGGCGAGGTGCAGACCTTCGCGACGCCGCGCCGGCTTGCTGTCCGCATCCACGACATCGCCGCCGTCGGCGAAGCCTCCGAAGAGACCGCGCTCGGGCCGGCCGTCAAGGCCGCCTTCGACGCGGAGGGCCGCCCCACTAAGGCAGCCGAGGGCTTCGCGCGGGGCAAGGGAATCGCCGTGGAGGAGCTGCTCCGCGTCGTCACGCCCAAGGGCGAGTACATCGGTGCTGTCGTCCGCGAGGAGGGCAAGCCTGCTGCGGAGGTCATCACAGCCGCACTCCAGTCGGTCTTCACGGCGTTTGCCTGGAAGCGCTCCATGCGCTGGGGCTGGGGCACCGAGCAGTTCGCCCGGCCCATTCACACCATCATCGCGCTCCTCGACGGTGAGTTGTTGCCCGTCGCCTTCGCCGGTGTGGAAGCCGGCCGCGAGACCTTCGGTCACCGCTTCCTCTCGTCGGGGACCATCCGCTTCGAGCATGCCGCAGACGACTACGCCGAGAAGCTCCGAGCAGCCCATGTCATCGCCTCGGTCGACGAGCGCAAGTCGGCCATCCGCGCTGGCGTCGATGCGGCGCTGCGCTCAGCCGGCGGCATTCCCATCGTCGACGAGGGGCTCATCGACGAGGTCGTCCACCTGGTCGAGTGGCCGGTACCGATGATCGGCACCTTCGACCCCAAATACACCGAGATTCCGCGCGAGGTGCTCACCACCTCCATGCGGACCAACCAGCGCTACTTCGCGGCCGAGACCGCCGACGGCAAGCTGGCGAACCTCTTCTGCTTCGTCTCGAACATGATTGTCCGCGACCCCGCGGTGGTGGTCGCGGGCAACGGCCGCGTGCTCGTCGCCCGCCTCGAAGATGCCCGCTTCTTCTTCAAGGAGGACCGCAAGCGCACGCTCGACAGCCGCCGCGTCGACCTTGAGCGGGTGCTCTACATGGACAGGCTCGGCAGCGTCGCCGATCGCGCCAAGCGCATCGAGGCGGTCGCGGGCCACCTTGCAGGGCTCCTCTTTGCAGACGACGCGTCGGTTGCGGTCCATGCGACCCGCGCGGCACAGCTCTGCAAGGCCGACCTGGTCTCGGGCGTGGTCTACCAGTTCCCTGAGTTGCAGGGCACCATCGGGCGGGCCTACGCCGCAGCCGATGGCGAGGCCGCAGAGGTCTCCGAGGCCATCGAGGCTCACTACCAGCCGAAGGGCGCCAACGACGCGCCGCCGGCCTCGCCGGTTGCGATCTGCGTCTCGCTCGCCGACAAGCTCGACACGCTGGTGGGCTGCTTCGCGCTCGGGCTGATCCCCTCGGGCAGCGCAGACCCCTACGCCCTCCGCCGCTCCGCCATCGGCATCCTCCGCACTGCCTTGGACCGCAACCTCCGCTTCGACCTGCGCGCGCTGATTGCGGTCGTCGCCGCAGGCCTTCCGGGCGACCTCGGCGCACGGCCCAACCTGGTCGAAGACGTCACCGAGTTCATCCTCGACCGCCTCCGCAACCTGCTGGGCCAAGAGTCGCCTACCGACATCGTCGCGGCGGTTGTCGCGGTGGCCGAGAACGACCTTCCCTCGCTGCGGGCCCGCGCCGTGGCACTCAACGCCATGCGGATGAATGCCGACTTCGACCCGCTCGCTGCAGCCGTTCGTCGCGTGGTCAACATCCTCAAGAAGGCAGACGAAGAGGACCTCGCGGCCGGCCGCTCGCTCGCCAGCGAAGGCGAGGTGAGCCCTGCCTACTTCGAGAAGAACTGCGAGGGGTCGCTCCGCGAAGCGGTCTGCAACACGCTCCCGTCGCTCGACTCCGCGGTCGCCGCCCTCCGCTTCGACGAGGTCGCCAACCTCCTCGTCGGCCTCAAGCCCGGCATCGACCGCTTCTTCGATGAGGTGATGGTCAACGCCGACGACCCGATGGTCCGCCAGAACCGGCTCGCCCTCCTCGGCCTCATCCGCACCGCCTTCATGCGCTTCGCCGACATTTCGCGCATCCAGACGCAGGGCGCTTGACCGTGATGCCAACAGCACGGGGCGATGCAGGTTGCACGCCG
>CAIQPA010000618.1 GCA_903873545.1 uncultured delta proteobacterium | reverse complement strand
GCTCTCGCCCGCCCGTCCCGGCGCGACCCATGGTTCTGCCGCCGAACCTTCACCCGAGCCACTCCCCGCGCCCGAACCTTCGCCCGACCCCGCTGGGTCTGGCCGCACGGAGCCCACCTCGATGATGACGTCTGGAGGCGTCCCACAGCCCGACAACCCCAGCATCGCGAGGAGGAGCCGTCGCGCCATCACTTGCCTCCGCAGTGCGGCGCATCCTTGGGCAGGCGCAACGAACAGAGCTCCGACCGTAGCGTCGCAGCCAGCAGGTCCGAGGGCGCCGCCTCGATGAGATCCCGAAGGTGCGCCGCGGCCCGCTCAGGCTGGCGCAGTTCGTAGAGGTAGATGCGCGCCAGATCGAGCTTCGCCGCCCGCCGGGTCGTCTGCGCGGGCGCCTTCACAACCCACTGTTCCAGCAGCGCTGCTGCACTTGCGTGATCGCCGCGGGCCACCGCCGCATCAGCCAGCCCGTCGAGCGCGGGCTCGCGCGGAGCGACCGCCTTGGAGCGCTGCGGAGCGGCCAGCCTCTCCGCCGCCTTGGGGGCCGGCTTTACGCCCCGCGCGGCCATCCAACTCCGGTGTGCTGCAAGGTCCACACGGAGCCCCGCCGCCGTCGAGACAGCCCCCGAAATCGTGCCGACCCCAGCGTCAGAGCGCCAGCGGCCGCCACGCTCCACCATAACCCGTTCGCCTGCTCGCGCACCCTCTGTCCGAGAAACCACAACCGAGCCCTCGACCACCGAGACCTCCGTCGCCTCCGGCGTCACCTCGATGGCAAACACGGTGCCGGTCACCTCGATGCTCTCGCCCGCCGTCCGCACGATGAGGTGGTCCGCGCCTTCCGGCATCCACTCCACGAGCAGCGCGCCACTCGCGAGATAGACCGTCCAGTCCTGCTCCTGCTGCGCGCGCCAGGCAGCCGTGGTTGCCGCGAAAATCGAGCCCGGAAAGCCTGCTGGACGAGAAGCATCGCGCGCCAGCGATGCCCATACATCGAGGCGCGGAGCCACCTTAACAGCCTCCGCCCGAGGCAGTGCCGGCGCCCCTGCCTGCTCTGGCGAGGCCACCGCGACCGCAGCATCATCGCCCATCCAGCTGCTCGCCGACAGCCCAATCAGGAGCGCCGCTGCCGCAGCAACCCAGCCCCATGTCGGCAACCGCCGAGAGGGCCGACGAGGGCTCGTGGTTGACGCATCTCCGCTCGTCAGAACCGCCGCTTCAGGCGCCCGCGATTCATCCAGATCGATGCTGCCCGCAGCCGACAGCGCCGCGGCCACCGCCGCAAAGTTCGCGGTCGACCGCTCCGGTGTCCACGCGAGCGCATCGGCCCGCTTCGCTGCACCCAGAAGGTCGCGCAAACGCTGCGCCTCCTCTGCGAGCGCGGCCTCCTCCAGCAGCGCCTGCTCCACCTGCGCCACCTCTCCGGCGGGCAGGAGCCCGGCGCAGTAGTCGAGCAGCTTTGCCCGTGCCTGTTCCGTCGTCAGCCTCATGGCTCCAACTCCGACGAATCGAGGCCGGTGTCTCGCTGCCGCAGCGCCAGCATCATCCGCTCTCTCGCCCGCCGTACACGCGCCGCAATCGTGTTGAGCGGCTCGCCTGTTTGGTCGGCGATCTCAGACAGCGTCATGCCCTCGATCGCAAACATGATGAAGTTGTCGCGCGCGTCCGGAGAGAGCTGCTGCAACACCGCATCGAGCGCCCGCAACTTATCGCGCGACGACAGCCTACGCCATTCATCCGGCCCTGCGCCCAGCATCTCCATGCCGAGCGGGTCGAGCGCCGACGGCCGCTTCCGCAGGTGCGAGAAGGCCACATTCCGCGTGATGCGCTGCAGCCAGTTCACCAGCGGTCGCGTGGCATCGTAGCGCGGCAAACTGAGGTGGAGCTGAAGGAAGACCTCCTGCACCACATCGTCGACCTCCGAGCTTCCCCCCAGAAGGCGAGCCAATCGCCGATAGACAATCGGGCTCAGACGCCGGTGCAGCTCGGCGAACGCCGCCATGCTTCCCGAAACCGAGAGCTCGACAAGGAGCGTATCCGACAGCTGCGAGAGCTCGGATGGGGTCTGGGTCAGGGCGGCGCTCATGGGACGCTCCATCCTAGCGACAGGCTCGCACTCGGACCAGCGAAGGCCCACAATGATGGGCCCACCACCTTCTCATCTCCCACCACCGCTCGATAGCCAACCTCAATCGCAGGCTCAGCCGAGCCAACCCGCACACCCAGCCGGCCATGCACAGAGGCCTCGGGCAGCCAGGCCGACTCCGACACCGATGCCAGCTCGCTGGCAAGCGTGGACTGCGCCCACACCAGTCCTAGGCCGCTTCGGATACCGACATCGAGGCCCGCCCAGCGCGACGAAGAGCTCACGAAGCCGCCAACGGAGGCCACCTGGATGCCCGGTCGCGCGCTGCTGCCCTGCGACGAGTCGACGTAGAGGAACTGCGAATCTACCCGTGTCAGCGAACACCAGCCCTCTGCTCCCGCTCGAAAAGCTGCCGACACCGGCACCGAGAAGCCAGCCATCAGCGTGCTCACTGCCTGACCATTGAGCGCCGTTGCCCCGAGCCCGATGCGACCCTGCGCAGAGCTCAGCGGCGGCGTCGATACTGCGCCCGAAACAGGGAGCCTTGCTGCCGTCGCGACCGGCGCCGCGCTCGCACCGACCAGTCGTGCCTGCATTGCCATCTCGTCGGCAGCGCCCCGCCCCGCCAGTCGAGCCTCCTCGAGCGACCGCGCGCGGTGCAACAAGGTCCAGCTCACCTCCGCGGCCACCAGCATCGTCTCGCGGTCGGCCCGAATCCCCGACAGCCAGACACCGCCGCCGTCGGTCACCGTGACGATGCAGTCGGAGCCTCGCACCCCGACCTCCCAACCTGCCCCAGCCGGCGCGCGGCTCTCCAGCGCCCGAATCAAGGCCGCCACATCCACCGCTGTCCTGCAGGGCGCGGGCGCCGACTCTTCCGCCGCCACCGCCGCAGCAAACGCGACAATCAACCCTGCCGTCGCGCAGATGGCAGCGACCAGCCAAGCCAACCGTCCGGCGGCGCTGCTCTGGGGTGCGGAGTTCATCGTGGCTGATACCATGGCAGGCAGAGGTTGAAGCCAGACGCGGCGCGCAAGGTGGGAGGCGGTACCTTGCGCGCCACTACCCACTCTTTCGATCCTTCGCCCTCAATTTGTGCAGCGACCCGCGCCGAACCGCCAGCACCGACGTGACTGCATTGCCGCGCAGCATCGCGCTCGCTCCGTCTTGCCGCCCTTCGCTCCGACCTGTCCGAAACCCAGACGACATCGCGTCGTCGAAGTCGACAGGCCACCCTTCAGCGGCTAAACTCTCCCCGTACCGACGACCCGGGTCTGGCCACTCCGCATGAAGCGTATCCTCTACAGTCTCATCCTCGCCTTGGGCTTTTCGGCCTGCGCACCCCTGCTCGCTCCTCCCAAGGAGGGCATCGAAGGCGTACCGGCGTGGGTGCGACGGCGCGATCGCGAGGAGCGTGCCATCGCCAACCGCCAGATTGAGGCTGCACGCCAGCGGCAGGAACTCCGAGCCGCTCGCGCCAAGGCCGAAGAAGAGCGACTCGCCGCAGAAGCCGCCTCCAAGCAGGCGGAGCTCGCAGCGGAGCTCGCAGCGGCAGAGCATGCCGAGTCCGAAGGCAGCGCGGTCGCAGAGACGGTCGTCGACACGGCCAACGGCAGCGGCGAAGGCAGCGGCGCCACCGAAGTCGCCACAAGCGAGCCCATCTCGTCGGGCAGCGGCGAAGGCAGCGGCACCACCGAAGTAGCCACCAGCGAGCCCATCTCGTCGGGCAGCGGCGAAGGCAGCGGCACCACCGAAGTAGCCACCAGCGAGCCCATCTCGTCGGGCAGCGGCGAGGGCAGCGGCGCCACCGAAGTCGCCAAGACGGAGCCCGCCAAGACTGAGCCCGTCTCGTCGGGCAGCGGCGAAGGCAGCGGCGCCACCGAAGTCGCCAAGACGGAGCCCTCCAAGACGGAGCCCTCCAAGACGGAGCCCGCCAAGACGGAGCCCTCCAAGACGGAGCCCTCCAAGACGGAAGTCGTAACCGCTGAACCCGAGGTTGTACCCGTCGCTCCGCGCAGAGAGCGCGACGTTCAGACGCTTGGCGTGGTCCAGACCCTTGGACGGGCAGGCTCCTATTTCATCCCCGAGAAGCTCTCCGGCGAAGTACCGCTCCTCATCCTCTTCCACGGACCGGGCGACAGCGGCGCCCTCATCGCAGAGCCCTTCGTCGATCAGGCCCGTTCACACGGCTTTGCCATCCTCGCCATCGATGCGGTGAACAAGGAGAACAGCGTCTGGGCCTTCGAGGTCAATGCCGCCATCGTCCACCGCACCAAGGAGCTCCAGTTCCTCGCCAAGGCGATGGAGTGGATGACCCAGACGCAGGGTGTCACCTTCGACAAATCAAAGACCCTCGTCG
>CAIQPA010000617.1 GCA_903873545.1 uncultured delta proteobacterium | reverse complement strand
CTGATCCTCGGACGCCGCGTGGGCCGCTTTCACAAGCCCGAGCGGGCCCGTCTTGCGGCACTGCTCGCTTCGTTGCCCATTGTGCCGATGCTCGTCAGCGCGCTGCTGCCCGAGCTTCTTCCATCAGGCGGTCAGGGCTCGATCCAGCCTTCGACGGAGCTGCCGGGCGTGGCTGACACCGAGGCGTAGAGCGCTGCGACCTCGTCGTCGCCGAGACGTCGCCAGCTCCCCGGCTCTGCCACATCGGTGAGAGACTGGGTGGCGTAGGTGATCCGTTCGAGCGTGATGACGGGCGCCTCGACCGCCCGCATCATCCGGCGCACCTCGTGGTACTTGCCCTCGACGAGGGTGAGCTGCCAGCGGCGCCCCTCCGCATCGAGCTTCTGCATCTTCCGCGGGGCCGGCACATGGCCGTCGCGGAGGGTGATGGTGCCAGCCATGAGCTGCTCTGCGACCGCCTCTGTGATGGGGGTGCGGAGGGTTGCCTCGTAGCTCCGTTCGACCTGCCGCTTGGGGTGGGTGAGCCGGTGGAGCAGCTCGCCGTCGTCCGTGAAGAGGAGGAGGCCGGTGGTCTCCATGTCGAGGCGGCCGACTGGCTCGACCCGCTCGGCGAGGTGGGGCCAGGGCAGGGCGTTGAAGACCGAGGTGCCGCCGTCGTCCACCCGCGAGGTCACAACGCCGACCGGCTTGTGGTGGGCGAGCACGACGGGCCCGGTGCGCGCTGCCACGATGGTGCAACCGACCTCAAGTTCGGGGTAGAAGCGGTTGCGGAACTGCCAGACGCCTCCCTCCTCGGGGGTGAAGCGGAGGGGCTCAGCGTCGACGGTCAACTCGCCGCGACGGCTGCCCGTCCAGGCCTCCGCGAGCCACTCGCTGGCGCCACGGTCAAATCCGGCTGACTGAAGAATCTTGCGGGCTGCGATGCGCATCGCCTAGCGCCTCGCTGCAACAAGAAGGTCGCGTTGTCTCAAAGGAAGCCTCATGTCGAAGGGTGAACTACCCGGCTCTGCCCGCCTGCTGGCGCGTGTGACCGATCCCGAAGAAGCTGTTCCCTCGGCGGTCTACGCCTTACCCGACATCGCGACACTCCGCACCATTGAGTCGCTCTGGCCGACCACCGTCGCCCACACCTTCGACTACACGGTGAAGCGGGCTGCGGCCCGTCTGCCGGTGACCTTCGGCAACCCGCCCGAGAGCGCAGCCGGCCCGCTCGTCGTCATGCTCCCCAAGGGCAAGGAGCTTACCCGCTGGCTCTTCGCGCACCTCGCACAGAAGGCTGCGCCTGGCTGCTCGCTTCGGCTGGTCGGCAGCAAAGATGAGGGCATCGGTTCGGCCGACAAGTTTGCCGGTGAAGGTTGGCGCTACGTCGACACCGTCGCCTACGGCAACCATGCCCGCATCGAGGGCTTCGAGCGGACCGACGAGCCAGCGCCCGCGATGGAAAACTTCCGCACGCTGCAGGCACAGGTGGAGGCCATCGGCGGCCCGGTCTCACTTGAGGTCTCGACGGCGCCGGGTGTCTTCGCGGCCGACGG
>CAIQPA010000616.1 GCA_903873545.1 uncultured delta proteobacterium | reverse complement strand
GTTGCACCCGGCTGCGACAGCATCTCGGCTGCGCCGCGCAGCCTCGCTGCAACCGCAACGCGGGCCGTCGCCCGCGTCCGCCCCGCGTGCACGCCGGCGTCGGCAAGTGCCTCGGCGAAGAGACAGGCAAAGGCCGGCCCCGAGCTCGCAACCGCCGTGAAGGGATGCATGTCGGCCTCGCGCGGGAGCCGGACCACCGACCCCACCGCACCGAAGAGCCACTCCGCCTGTGCGAGCCGGTCCTGATGCTCCGGCGCCGCAAAAAGCGCCGTCGCAGAGCAGCCCAGCGTCGCCGCCAGGTTGGGCATCGCCCGCACCACCGCGACCTCGCCACCAAGCGCCGCACGGATGCGGGCCAGCGAGACGCCCGCCGCGATGCTGATCACCAGCGACGGGACCTTCGAGGCGCGCGCAACCTCCGCGCAGACCGCTGCGATGAGGTGTGGCTTCACCGCCAGCACCAGCACCTCGCTCCGCTCCGCAACCTCGGCGACGCTGCCCAGCCGCTGCCCTTCGAAGCCCGGCGCGGCGCCGGCAAAGGTGTCGAAGCCCGCGATGTTCGCCGCCGCCAACCGCCCCGAACCGATCAGCCCCGACGCCAGCGCGCCGCCCATGTTCCCAAGTCCGATGAACCCAACCGAGGTTGCCGCAACACTTCCTGTCGTCATCATCCACTCCGCTCGCCAAAGAGAGCCGAACCCACACGAACCATCGTGGCGCCCTCCTCTATCGCTATCTCAAAGTCGTCGCTCATGCCCATCGAAAGTTCGCGCAGGCAGGCAGCTCTGCCCGCCTCGAGCTCACGGCGGTTCAGCGCGTCCCGCAGCTCACGAAGGGCTGCATGCAGCGGCCGCGTCGCCTCGGGATCTTCCATGTAGGGCGGAATCGACATCAGCCCCACCGGCCGCAGCCAGCGCGACGCCGAGAGTGCATCGAGCAGCGTGACGGCCTCGGCTGCGCTGCAGCCCGACTTCTGTGCCTCGCCCGCAAGGTTCACCTGTAGCAAGATCTCCTGCGGCGCCGTCGCGCGGCGGTCCAGCTCGGCCACCAGCGAAAGCCGGTCCACGGTCTGAATCGTCGCGGCCCGGTTGACCACCATCCCCACCTTGTTCGACTGCAGGTGGCCGATGAGGTGCCACTGAACCCCCGCGCCAAACCGCTCCACCCTGGCCCGCCACTCCTGCACATAGTTCTCGGCGAGGTCGGTCACACCAAGCGAGATGACCTCGCGGATGTCCTCGTCCGACTGCCGCTTCACCACCGCGAGGAGCCGCACCGAACCGGCCTCGCGGCCGCTCCGCGCCGACGCAGCCGCCATGCGACCCCGGATCTCCGCAAGCCGTTCGCTCAGCACCACTGCCCCTGCCATGGGAGGCCGCCCACGCGGCCCAGCGCAAGGAGTCGGCTGTGAAGCTCCTCTACGGGCAGCCCGACCACATTGGCATAGGAGCCCTCGATGCGATCCACAAAGAGCGCCGCGAGCCCCTGGATGCCATAGCCGCCAGCCTTGTCGTAGGGCTCGCTCGTGTCGGCATAGGCGACCCGCTCCGCCTCGCTCAGCGCTCGGAAGCGCACCCGCGTCGTCACCGCAAAGCTGGCCAAGAGCCGCCCCTCGAAGGTCTCCGCAATGGCCACCCCCGTGGTGACCTCGTGGTAGCGGCCCGACAGCGCCGCGAGCATGCGGAGCGAGTCGGCCCGGTCGACCGGCTTCTCGAGCAGCACGCCCTCCTCCGTCCAGACCACCGTGTCTGCGCCAACAGCCGTCCGCGGAATCTCCGACAGGTCACGCTCCCCCGTCGCCGCCGCCACCGGCCGCCGCGCCGCCGCGCGCGCCGCCACCGCCTGCACCTTGGATACCGCCAGCCGCACACAAAGCTCCATCGGGTGCTCGCCCTCCAGCCGGCGCTCGTCCACATCGGCCACCTCCACCACGGGGAGGTAACCCACCTGGGCGAGGAGCTCTCTGCGGCGAGGCGAGGCGCTGGCGAGAAGGATGCTGTGATACACGGTGCCACTCCGTTGGGGTGGCGCTCTGCTACGGCCGGTGCCGCCTCAGAGCAACTTCTGCGCCGTCGGGCCTAGAAGCCCGTGAGCGAAAAGTGCATCAGGTCGCGGGTGCCTCCGCCAATCTCGCCGCCCCATCGCCAGCCCACAGATTGGGTCATCACCCGATAGGGGATGCCGCCGCGGACCACCGAGGTGAGCGGACGGGCGACAGGGTCCCAGGGCCCGCCAACAGCGAGCCGGCAGCGGCGGAGCCCCTCCAGCGTCACCGGGCTGATGTTGCAGCCCGCGTAGAGTCCGTTGTGGCGGGCGTTGATGTCCACGGCTGTGCCATATCCATGGTTGCTCATCTGCGTGCGCATACCGTCCACCACGGCACCCCGCGTCCGACCGGGCCGGTAGCCCTCGAGGTCGATAAGAGTGAAGGCGCCGCCCGCGGCCATCTCCTCCAGCGCCTTGCCCAGCTTGCTGGCGTAGACGTCGCAGACCCGGACCGGCTTGACGTTCGGCCAGCCATGATCGGCGGGGCGGAGCCAGACCTGGTTCTCTTCGCAGACCGAGCAGCGCGCATCGTTCGGGTCGATCTCATCGCCCTTCAGCTCGCCGAAGGTCTTGCTGATGGTGCGACGGTTCACGCCCGTCTTCCGCTTCATGCTCCACTGGTAGGTGGTGTAGTTGCAGG
>CAIQPA010000615.1 GCA_903873545.1 uncultured delta proteobacterium | reverse complement strand
GGGCTGCGACGCCCTCGCAGGCGCGCTCGGCGGCGTCGACGGCGCCGGCCTAAACGGCATGGAGGCCTGCGAACCCCTCGCCTCCTGCTTCTCCATGCCCGCCGGCATGGAGGGCCTCACCAACGGCCACGGCATGGACCAACTCGACGAGCTCGGGAAGTAGCCTAAAACCCAACCCCGCAGCTCTCGAAGGCCGTGTTGCATTCACCCGCAAGCAGCGGGTCGCGCAGGCAGCTCCAAAGTGCATCCACCTGCGGTGCGCAGGTCGTCGTCAGGCAGCTCACCTGGCCGTCTGTGCAGCCGCTCATGCACTGGTTCAGACCCAGCCCCTGCAGCGGGCAGGTGGGACGCACACAGTCGGGCAGCGCGCCACCCAGGCAGCTCGCGCAACCCGTGCTGCCGCCGCCCAGAATGCACCGCATGAAGCAGCCGCCGTCGCCCGCCGCGCAGGCCGTCGCACAGTCCACAAAGCCGGGGCAGAGCGGCCCGCCCGGCGCCTCGTAGGGCGTGCGCAGGATCACATAGTTCATACACATCTCGTCGGTCGTGTTCTCGCCCCAACGCACATCCCGCGGCTCCTGCCGCACCCCGCCAATCACCGCCTGGTTGGCCGCTGAGTTGTCATACACACACTCCAGCCGCACCGAATCGCCCGCGCCATAGGGCAGCGCCGCATCCTCCTCAAACCGGTAGAACTGCTGCCAGTTGAAGTCCCAGCGCGGGATCTCCACCAGACACTGCTCGCTCCCATCGGCCTTCACCAGCGTCGCCCGAATCTCCGTGCCGAGCTGGTGCATGTGGGGCAGCACGCCCACAATGTCGGCCGCGCCCGGCGGCGCAGGAAACTGCCTCGTCTGCACAGACCGCGCCTCGCCCGCCGGAATCAGAATCCCCGTGTTCGCCAGCCCATTGATGGTGATGACCGATTGCGGTGTCGTCCCCGCAGGCAGCGTCCAGAGCTCGGCCCGCGTCGCATCGGCAGGCACCGGCGCATCTGCAGCCAACCCCAGCGTGTTGTAGTGCATCTGCATCACAATCCTCGACCCCGCCGGAATCGGCAGCGCCGAGTTGGGCGGGAAGACCAGCGGCTGCTGCCCGGGCACCCAGCCCGCGATGGTCGCGCCGCCACCCACGCCCGGCCCGCCAAAGCAGGTGTAGCCCGGACCCGGCTCGGCCGCATCCTTGGCCTCGAGCTCCGCCACATCGCGGGCATCCACCCGGTAGAGCAACACATGGTGCACCACGCTCCGCGCACCCGGCAGGACGTTCGAGGCCGTGATGAAGGTGTCGGCCTCAAAGGTGTAGTCGAGCGGCAGGCAGCGGTAGTCGTCGGTGAGCGCCCGGTTCGCCGTGTAGCCCGTGGCCGTGCCAAGCGTGAGCGAGGCGGGCGGTAGGCTGATGACGTCGGGCGCAGCCGGCGCCACATAGTCGGCCACATCGCCCTCGGGCATGCCGTCGGTGAACCAGTCCTGCAGCGTCGCAATCTCGCCCTCGCTCAGCGCCCGGGAGTGCTGCACCGGATGGCAGTCTCCGGCCGGGAGCCAGGGCGGCATGCGCCGCGTCGTCACCGCATCGGCCAGCGCATAGCCCATCGCCTCAGCCTCGGCATAGGTCTGCAGCGAGAAGCCCGCCGTGCCCTCCGGGTTGTGGCAGCCCGCGCACTTCTGCTCCACGATGGCCCGCGCATCCTTGTGCCAGGTGGTCAGCGTGCTGCCCACTGTCCCATCAAGCTCCCG
>CAIQPA010000614.1 GCA_903873545.1 uncultured delta proteobacterium | reverse complement strand
GTGCCTCGAGTTCCGCGATGGTACGGAGCGATGCATCAAACTGTCGGCTACGTGATTGGGCCGCGGCCAACTCCTCGAGGAAGCCGACATCGCGGCCGAAAGAGTTGTCGAGCCATCTCATTTTCAGCAGGGTCTCGCAGGCCTCCGAAGCCATATCTGCTGCTCCCAGGATGCGAACGCGCAGGACCAGCAGGTCGATATCGTTCTCCATTCTGTTTCGCGCCATGAAGACATCGAGTTCGCGGAGCGCGTCGGGAAATCGCCTTTGGCGCAAGAGCGTTTCGACGCGTTCGACGGTCGCGGTATGATCAGAAGGGGCACCGGTGGAACGGTATCCGCCGCTTGAACTGCTCGAAGCAGAACCGGAGGACGAGGTGGAGCTCGATGGGCCGGAGGTTCCGGAACGCATCAGGAGGTCGCGCGCCTGGGCAATCTGCTGGAACTTCTCCCGCATCACCTCCTGCACGTGGCTCGCCTGGGTGGCGTAGAGGTCGGGGTGATACTTCTGCGATTCGCTCCGGAAGGCGCGCTTGATCTCCTCGTCGGAGGCGCCCCGCTTGAGTCGCAGCAGGCTGAGTGCTTCGTCGGTTGTCACGCGTTCTCCCCTCCGTCTGTCTGTGTCAGCAACGCGGTCAACAGTTCGAGGCCTTTGGGGTCGATGCTGACTGGCGCGTTCCGCAGCGAGACTACCGCAGCGAACATAGAGGAGGCAAGCAGGCTCCGGCCCTCTGCCAGGTCGGCCTCGGTTCGCAGCGGATTGGGCTGCCCCTTCTTGAGGTCGGTCGCACGGTCTTCGATGGCATCCTCGAGGATGAGGATATCGCAGAGCAGGCCTCCGAGCTGCGCCGCCCATGCTCGCAGCGCGGGGGATGGTTCGCTGCTCGGCGCGACCGAGAGGATGGCAAAGGCCCAGGCCGGTCCGATGCGGCTGCGTTCGGCGGCGAGGTAGCCGTTCAAGGCGGAGCTGGCGGCCTGCTTCGCGGCGAGGGCGTCGGGGTGGAGGGGGCTGTCTGCGGCGATGCCGAGCGCTGCGAGCGAGCGGTCAAGCTCGTCTCGAATGGCGAATCCGCCGAGCAGGTCGGCAGCACCGCGCCGGTCGCCGTCGATGCGGTGGTCTGCCAGCATGCAGGCCGCCAGCCAGACCGAGAGGTGAACGGCCTGGGTGAGGAGCTCGGGCGAAGCCTCGAGGCGGTGAACCGGCAGCAGCGGCACCCCCGTGCAGGTGGCGTTGCGCTGCCGCTCGGGGAGCGGTCCTCGCATCGTCAGCCCCAGCAGCAGAAGCCACTCGGCCTCGTAGGAGAGGGCGAGCGAGAGCCGGCGCCCGCCCGTCTCACGCATGGCAACGCAGAGGGTGCAGTGGAGCGCGCGGGACTGGTCGCGGAGCTGCCGGCCAGCGGATTTGGAGAGGCGGAATCTGCCTAGCATGGATAACGGGGCGGAGGAGGAGAGCCGAGGATAACAGGGTTCCTCGGTTTTCGAAGCCTCTTGGAAGCGGCGTTCGCCTGTGTGCCGGCCGAAGGTTGTTGTTAGTTGCACGCTTGCCGTTGGAAGGGGGTGATTGATCGTTCGGCTCCGAATCGATAGAGGCGCCGCTTTGCCGCCAGTTGGACGTGCCGCGTGGGGGAGACGATGGATGAGTTTGCGGCGTTGGTAACTGCGGCTGTCTTGGCCAATCGGAAATGGCACGAGCACCCTGGCGAAGAGCTCGTGGGCGAGCGGAAGCAGTTCCTCCGTTTGCTGAAGGAGGCTCGTCAGGTGGAGCTCCTTCGTCGTTTTCCCGACCGCGCAACGCTCCAGCTCGATGCGGAGCGTAGTCTCCTGTACGTCCGAATTTCTCCGCCTGTTCGCATCCGAGAGTGGGATGGGCATGAACGGTATGCGTCGGATGCAGGACACTTTCCACGCGAGCGTG
>CAIQPA010000613.1 GCA_903873545.1 uncultured delta proteobacterium | reverse complement strand
GCGGCACCGCTACGCCGTTGGTAGGCCATCTCCCTCACCCCTTTCTGGAGTCTTCATGCGTCGTGCGATCCTGGCCCTTGGTGTCTCGCTCCTGCTCCTGGCGACCGGCTGCAAGAGCAACGGAAGCTGGAGCGGCCTCAAAGAGGGCAGCGCCGACGCAACCGCCGACGGCTCCGGCGTCGGCTCCGGCCAGGGAAGCGGCTCCGGTGAAGGCTCCGGAAGCGGCGAAGACTGCAGCTTCGGTGCCTGCTCCTGGGCGCGCCCTTGCGAGGGCTCCGGCTGCCCCACCCTCACCGACCTGCGCCAGGTGGTCCCCGGCCCCGGCCTGCCCGCTGAGATCGTTGACCAGCCCGCCAACAACAACCTCGATGTGGCCCGGTTCAACGGCCGCACCTACCTGGCCTTCCGCACCGCGCCGAGCCACTTCGCCAGCCCCGAGGCGATGCTCTACGTGATGAGCTCCGAAGACGAGACCAACTGGCGGTTCGAGGGGTCGTTTTCCTACGACCGCGATGTGCGCGAGCCCCGCTTCCTCAGCTGGAACGGCCGCCTCTGGTTCTACTTCGCCACGCTCGGCACCAGCGCCGCCGACTTTGTGCCGGGCGACATGTATGTGACCGAGTATCTCGGGCCCGGGAGCTGGACCGAGCCGCAGACCTTCTACGGCGCCGGCTTCATCCCCTGGCGGGCGCGGGTCATCAACGATGTGCCCTACCTCGTGACCTACAAGGGGGGCGAGAACATCTACGACGCGAGCGGCGAACCGCTCGAGGTGCACCTGCTCACCACCGAAGACGGGGTGAACTGGCGGCCCGCGGTGGAGGGCAAGCCGGCGGTCCGTGTGGGGGGCGATTCGGAGACAGACTTTGCGCTGCTGCCCGACGGTTCGCTGGTGGCGGTGACCCGCAACGAGGCGGGCGACGAGACGGGCTTTGGCAGCAAGGTCTGCACCGCGCCGGTCGCCAACCTGGCAGACTGGAGCTGCAGCCCCGACCCCAAGAAGTATGACTCGCCGCTCGTCTTTGCCCATGGTGGCGAGGTCTATCTGGTGGGGCGGCGCAACCTGAACGAGACGGGGCAGTATGACACGGGCGACCCGTCGCTCCCGCTCGCCAACCGGTCGGTCTCGAACCAGTGGACCTACTGGAACACGCAGAAGCGCTGCTCCCTCTGGCGGGTGGATGGCGCCACCCGGAGCACCACCTTCCTGCTCGACCTGCCGTCGCGGGGCGACACCTGCTTTGCCTCGGTGGTGCCGCTCGATGAGCGCTCCTACGCGCTCTACAACTACAGCTCGCCGGTGGAGGGGAATGACTGGGTCTGGGTGCAGGGGCAGCAGCGGGCGACCAACCTCTACCGCATGGAGCTGACCTTCCCCACGGCGCGGTAGGCGGCCTCCAGGTCCCACCCACAAAAACGGCACGCGCCTCCATACCCACCATCTCATTCCCAGGGGTGCACCCGGGGCTGGTATGCGTTGACCCTTTGGGTCAAACCGAACCCGGTGCTCATGGGCACCTCAGCCTCGGTGGCTGTTGGACCGTGATTACGGCATGGCGCGATCCTTCACGCGTTCAATCCCCAGCGGGGCGACATGTGTCAACCCAGGGCAACGCCCTGGGATTCATGCCACCCACAGCCCCCAGAAGCAGCAGCGCCGCCCTCCCCTGCGGGAGCGCGGCGCTGTAGAGAGCGTGGCCGGGCCTTAGGGC
>CAIQPA010000612.1 GCA_903873545.1 uncultured delta proteobacterium | reverse complement strand
GGTCATCGGACGGACCACGAAGCGGAAGGTGACGAACCTCTGGAGCGCGCATGGCGACGGGGCGCTGGTGCAGCACGTGGCGCTGCCGAGCGATGACGAAGAGGCGAAGTGGATTGCCAACCGGATTGGGACGCAGCAGGCGTCGGAGCGGCGGTCGCTGGAGGAGTTCGCCATCCTCTTTCGGGCGGGGAACCAGGCACGTGAGCTCGAGGAGGCGCTGCGTGCGCGGCGGCTTCCCTACCGGCTGGTGGGGGCGCAGAGCCTCTTTGACCGCAAGGAGATCAAGGATGCGCTCTGCTACCTGCGGCTGCTACTGAATCCGCACGATGAGCTGGCGCTGCGGCGGGTCATCAATGTGCCGTCGCGGGGCATCGGCATCACGACGATGGCGAACATCGACCAGACGGCGAAGGAGGATGGCGTTGCGCTCTTTGAGGTGGTGCGCCGGATGTCGAAGCAGGGGAAGGTGGCGGAGAAGACGCGCGCAGGGATGCTGGAGCTGACGGGGGTCATCGATGCGACGCGGCAGCGGCTGCGCGAGGTTGACCGGGAGGCGCTTCGGCCGATGCTGCTGAGCTACCTGAAGGAGATTGGGGTGGAGCGGGCCATCCGGGCCGATGAGCCGAACCCCAACGTGGCGGAGATTCGGTGGAAGATGGTGAGCGAGTTGGTGGAGGGCATCGCCCGGGCGGATGAGCCCGAGAGCGCCTCGGCCTACGCTGTGCTCGACCGCTATGTGCAGTCGGTGACGCTCGACCTGACGCTCATCGCGCAGGAGCGGGAAGAGGAGAACCGGAACAAGATCACGCTGATGACGCTGCATTCGAGCAAGGGGCTGGAGTTCCCCGTGGTATTCATGTGCGGCATGAGCGAGGAGCTGCTGCCGCATCGGCGAGCCGTCGAAGAGGGTGGAGGCGCGGCGATCGCCGAGGAGCGGCGGCTCTGTTACGTGGGCATCACGCGGGCGCGGGAGCAGCTGGTGCTGACCCGGTCGCGGTCGGCCAACCTGCGGGGCGAGCGGGTGACGCGGAAGGCGTCGCGCTTCCTGGGCGAGATTCCGCCGGAGCTGCTGGAGATGCTCGATGCGAGCGGCGGTCCGACGATGCCGGTGGCGCCCGATCCGACGAAGCTGTCGAACCTGGAACAGATCGCGAAGCTGCAGGCGATGCTGCAGGCCAAACAGAAACCTTGAACGGTGCACCCATGAAGTTGACCCGACTTTTGCTCCTCCTTCCGCTCCTTGCCCTCGCCGCCTGCTCGGGCGACGAGACACCCCAGACCTGCGGCGCGCGCTGTGGCGGCGGCGGCGGCGGTAGCCTGGTCGACACCGGCGGCGACGCGGTGGGCTCGGGCAGCGGCGATGCGGGCAGCGACAGCGGCGCAGATACGGACGAGGATACGCTGGCCGACAGCGCAGGCTCTGCGGATAGCGGTGAGGTAGCTGATACCTCCGAAGACACGATCGACGACACAGCGAACGACACGGCGAACGACACGGCCGATTCGGACGGCTCGGGCGATGTGGAGATCGATGCCATCGAGGGGTCGGGGCAGACGGTGGAGGAGTTCGTGACGCTCACCGCAGCGACCATCTGCGGCAAGCTCACCGCCTGCTGCGACGGAGCGAGCGTGAACCGGTTCTTTGCTCCCTTCCTTGCGGCTGCGGGCGACCCGGCCGACCTCTACGCGGCCTACACCGCCTCGATCCCGCCCAACGCGCCGCTCGATGCAGCGACCTGCCCTGCCCTTCTCCGTGACCTCTACCTTGCGGGCCCCTTCGGGAGCTGGGCGGCAAAGGTGGCGGCAGGCGAGGCGACCTTTGCCAGCTACGCCGCAGCGGGCTGCCAGCAGAGCATTGAGGCGGCGGCCTGTGGCGCGGAGCTGGAGGCGGCCATCTCCTACGGGAGCTGCGTGGACATCGCGGCGCCGGAGCCCGGAACGCAGCGGCCCATGTTCCTGCGCACGCAGGGTCCTGGCGCGGCCTGCAGCAGCATCCGCGACGGCTTTGGTGGCCTCTACTACGGCACCTGCGACCCCACGGTGAGCTTCTGCTGCCAGGGCACGGGCGGGCGATGCAGCCTTCCAACGGGCACGGGCACCGGCGTCTGCGTGGCGGCGGCGCAGGAGGGGGAGGCCTGCTCCTACTTTGGCGACATCACCCTCTGCGCGACGGGGCTCGACTGCGACTTCGACAGCAACCTCTGCGTCTCGACGGTGCTTCCGCCGCTAGGCCGTGGCGACACCTGCTTCGATGCCGGCACGAACGACTTTGTGGGCGAGTGCGTCGACAGCTGGTGCGACTTCTTCGGCACGGGCCGGTGCGAGAGCCTGGTGGCAGACGGCGGCGCCTGCTTCGCCGGCGAGGAGTGCGAGATCGGGAACTGCGCGGGCGGGGTCTGCGCGGCGAGCAGTTTCTGCGTGGCGCCGTAGCGAACTACCAGCCGCCGTTGGGGAGTTCGGCGGGTTGCTGTGCCGGCTCGGGCTCGGGCGCTGCGATGCGGGTGTAGCTGACCGACAGCGGCACGACGATGCCAGCCGTAAAACCAATGGCGTAGATACCATACCAGGGCATGCTCGTGTCGACGCGGGCGATGCCATAGGGGCAATCCACCTTGGTCTTGCCCGGGATGAGGCCGTAGAGCAATCCGAAGGAGGTATGGGACTCGTGTTCGCCGCCCCTGTCGGTGAGCGGGGCGCCGTCCTGGTCCACGGCCCGGATGCTCTGCCGGAAGCAGCCGGTGAGCGAAAGGAGGAGCAGAAGGAGGGCGGCAGGGCGGACACGCTTCATGGCGAAACTCCTTAGGCAGGCATTCGAGCTAGGGTCTGACTTGCTCCGCGGTCAACCGCGGCGGACCTGCTGGAAGCGGCTTGCGGGGACGGGCGTGGGCGTGAGCGCGGCCTCGTCGAGGCGGTCGATGAGGAGCGGTGGTTTGACCGCCTTTTCGCCGTAGGAGATGGCGGTGCGGAGCATGGGGATGCAGGCGTCGCGGCGGGCCTCGTCGTTCCAGTGGAGCTCGGCGATGACATCGCCTTCGCGGAGCTCGGCGCCGATGGGGGCGCGCCAGTAGAAGCCGACGGCGGGGTCGACGCTGTCTTCGGCCTTGGCGCGGCCTGCGCCGAGCACGACGGCGGCACGGCCGATGCGCTCACAGGCGAGGCCGACGACGGTGCCGGAGCGGGCCGCGGTGATCTCGGTGACGTGGGCCGCCTGGGGCATGCGGGAGAGGTCGTGGATGGCGGCCACATCGCCGCCGTGGGCGGTGACGAGCTGGCACCACTTCTCGTAGGCGGCGCCGCTGTCGAGGTTCTTCACGAGCAGTTCGCGGGCCTCGTCGAGGGTGGCGGTGCGGCCGACCGAGACGAGCATCTCTGCGGAGAGCAGCAGCGTGAGTTCGCGGATGTCGGCGGGGCCGCCGCCGCGCAGGACCTCGACGCTCTCGATGACCTCGAGGGAGTTGCCGATGGCGGCGCCGAGCGGCTCATCCATCTGGGTGAGGAGTGCGGTGACGCGGACGCCGGCGGCCTTGCCGATGGCGATCATGGTGGTGGCGAGGAGGCGGGCCCGCTCCGGGGTCTTCATGAAGGCGCCGTCGCCCACCTTCACATCGAGGACGAGGGCGTTGATGCCCTCGGCGAGCTTCTTGCTCATGATGGAGCTGGCGATGAGCGGGATGCACTCGACGGTCGAGGTGACGTCGCGGAGGGCGTAGAGTTTCTTGTCTGCGGGGCAGATGCTGCCGGTCTGTCCGATGAGTCCGCAGCCGAGCGTGGCGACCAGTTCGCGGAAGCGTGGGAGGGTCTGCTGGGTGGAGAAGCCGGGGATGGACTCGAGCTTGTCGAGGGTGCCGCCGGTGTGGCCGAGCCCTCGTCCCGAGATCATGGGGACGGCCACGCCGGTGGAGGCGACGAGCGGTGCGAGGATGAGGGAGATTTTGTCGCCGACGCCGCCGGTGCTGTGTTTGTCGGCCTTGGGGGCGGGGATGTCGGAGAAGTCGAGGACCTCGCCGGAGCGGAGCATCTCGCCGGCCCAGGAGGTGAGCTCCGCGTCGTCCATGCCGCGGAAGAAGAAGGCCATGAGCAGGGCCGACATCTGGTAGTCGGGGATGGAGCCGTCGGTGTAGCCGCTGAGGAGGTAGGCGATCTCTTCGTGGGAGAGGTGGCCGTTGTCGCGCTTTCGCTGGATGAGTTCGGGGACAAACATGGGCGTGCTCCGCATCGCAAAGCGCGAAGGTAGCGGCGCGGGTGCGGGGCTCAACTTCTTGGCGGTCTGCTAGCGCGCTCGCTGTTGGACGAGGGCGTCGAGGAGGGGCCGGGCGACCTCTGCGCGGAGGAGCGGCGCCATGCCACCGCCTGTGGCGATGTTGACGATCTTGCTGGCACTGACGCGGACCGCGCCGCCGCGCATGCGGGCGTTGATGCCGAGGCTGGTATACATGGAGAGGTCGGCGACCAGCTCGGCCCAGCCCCAGGAGCCGTCTGCGTTGCGGCAGAGGCGGGGCTCGACGGCGGGCTGCACGATGCGCTGCACAATCCAGACATCGCCGGGGTCGTGGAGGGCGAGTTCGACCATCTTTGGCCAGTCGATGAAGGGCGCGCCGTTGGGGAGCGCGAACATCTCGCGGAGCTTCTCCTGCGTGGATGATTCGTGGAGGTGCTCGGCGAGGATGACGCTCTTTCCACCGTAGGCCCAGCTCCGCTTGAGGATGAGGTCGTCGGGGTGTGCGGCGACGAAGGCGGGCAGCGAAGCGATGGCGGCGCCGCTCCAGTCGGTGGAGGCGCCGTCGGAGAGGAGGCGGGTCCAGGGGGGCAGGGTGAGCGCGGCGTGGCGCTCTTCTTCCGTGAGGGCCAGCGCGCTGCCGAGCAGGTTTCGCTCGGCGGCGAACTGGGCGATGGCGAGCATGGCCTTGACCTCGAGCTGCGGGTCGACCGGGTTGAAGAGGCAGTGGCGCCTCGGGTCGCGGAGCATGGAGGCGAAGGGCGAGGCTGCGTCGATGCGCCAGGCGAAGATGTGGCGGTAGTAGAGGTCGAAGCGCTGGCCTGCGACGTGGGGGCCGTCTGCGTCGAGGGCGATGCTGTCGGGTGCGACGCAGGTGGATTCGACGCCGCGGGTGCGCCAGATGCGCTGGATGTTTTCGAGGTCGCCGCGCTGGCTGTCGCCGTTGCGGACGACGATGGCGATGTGGCG
>CAIQPA010000611.1 GCA_903873545.1 uncultured delta proteobacterium | reverse complement strand
GATCAAGGGGCTCGACATGCAGGTGGCCGGCGGCAGCCCGCTCTCCGACGACGTGGCCGGCCTGCTGCTTCACTCTCCTCGGCGCGCTGCGGCAGCGGCGCTCCGCGAGAACCCCGACCTGATTCGCGGCGTGCCGGCTGGTTGGTCGCTGCTTCCGTCCCGCCTCGGCGATCGCCTCGGCCTCGTCTTCTGCGGCGACGTCTCTGTGGCGATCTCGGAGATTCTCGTGGCAGAGGGGTGGAACGGCCGGCTCGAACAGCCGCAGACGCAGGAGGTCATCACCTCGAGCGCCCGCTGCACCGCGCTGCTGCGCTATGCACTCAGCGACGAGTACTACCTGCTCCGTTATGAATCGGGGCTTTCGCAGCGCCCCTGGCTCTTCGGCTAACCGGCCGTTCTGCTTTGCGGCGCTCGTCGCGGCGTGGTAGGGGCGCCGCGCACGCAATCCGGAGCGCCCGTCATGCCGCACCTTCAGGACTCATGGGCCGTCACCAACGGCATTCTCCACGGGAAGCTGGTGGCCGAGCGCGTCAAGGCGCCCATCCGGCAGCAGACGGCGCTGCTGGCAGAGCAGGGCATCACGCTGACGCTCGCTGTGGTGCGGGTTGGCGCCGATCCCGCCAGCGAGGTCTACGTCCGTGGCAAGGTGCGGGCCTGCGCAGAGGTTGGGATCCTTTCGCGCCACCACCACCTCGACGCGACGGTCACCGAAGCCGAGATTGTGGCGCTGGTGGAGGAGCTCAACAACGACGACTCGGTGGATGGCATACTGGTGCAGCTGCCGCTTCCGCGCGGGATTTCGGAGAGCCGGATCATCGCCGCCGTTGACCCCCGCAAAGATGTGGATGGCTTTCATCCGCTCAACTTGGGCCAGCTCTTCTCGGGTCGCTCGCTGCTCGAACCCTGCACGCCCGCGGGCTGCATGCTGCTGCTCGAGGCGGCCGGTGTGCCGCTGTCGGGCAAGCGCGCGGTGGTGGTGGGCAGGAGCGTGATTGTGGGGCGGCCGGTCGCCCAGATGCTGGTGCGTGCCGACGCGACGGTGACGATGTGCCACCGCTTCACCGAAGACCTCGGCGCCTGCATCGCGCAGGCCGATGTCGTGGTCGTCGCGGCCGGCGTGCCGGGCCTCATTCGCGGAAGCTGGGTTAAGCCGGGCGCAGCCATCATCGATGTGGGCATCAACCGGCTCCCGACGGGCAAGCTGACGGGCGATGTGGAGTTCGAGGAGGCGCACGCCCGCGCCGGCGTCATCACGCCCGTGCCAGGTGGCGTCGGCCCGATGACCGTCGCTATGCTCCTCTGGAACACCCTCGTTGCGGCCATGCTCCGCCGCCGCCTCGGCATGCCTCGACCGGCTGCTCAGGCCTGGAGCGTCTAGTTTTCGAAACCCGCAAGGACACCCCATGTCTTCGACCCCCACGACCCGTCTCCCGCTCCATGACCGCCATGTGGCTGCCGGCGCCCGCTTTGCCTCCTTCGCCGGCTTCGAGATGCCAATGTGGTACTCGGGCATCGTGGACGAGCATCATGCCGTGCGGCAGGCCGCCGGCCTCTTCGACGTGAGCCACATGGGCGAGGTCTTCGTGCGCGGCCCCGGCGCCACTGCGGCCCTGGACCGCCTCGTCACCAACCGCTGTGCGGCGCTCCCTGTAGGCAAGGCGCTCTACACCGCGATGTGTCGCCCCGATGGCGGCATCGTGGACGACCTCATCGTGGCACGGCTCGGCGAGCAGGAGTGGCTTATCTGCGTGAACGCCGCCAACCGTCACAAGGATGCCGACTGGATTCGGGCGCAGATTGGCGGCGAGGCCGAGGTGACGGACGACTCGGATGCTTGGGCGCAGGTTGCGATCCAGGGGCCCAAGGCGGTCGGCATCGTGCAGCAGGTCGTTGGTGCAGGCGTTGTGCTACCGGCGCCGTTTCATGTGGCCTGGGCCGAGCTGGCCGGCGTGCGGGTGCTGCTGTCGCGCACGGGCTACACGGGCGAGGATGGGTTCGAGATCTACATCCCGCGCGACCATGCCGAACCGGTCTTTGATGCGCTGGTGGCAGCCGGTCAGCCGGAGGGGCTCAAGCTCGCGGGGCTCGGCTGCCGCGACACACTCAGGCTCGAGGCGCGGCTCGCGCTCTACGGGCAGGACATCGACGACAGCACGACCCCGGTTCAGGCTGGGTTGAGCTGGGTGGTTGGCTGGGACAAGGCCGACTTCATCGGCCGCGACGCGCTGGTCGCTGAGCGGGCGGCAGGGCCGGCGCGGGTGCTGCGCGGATTCGTGCTGACCGAGAAGGGGGTGATGCGTCACGGCTACCCCATCTTCGACGGCGAGCGGCAGGTGGGCGAAATCACCTCCGGTTCGGTCGCGCCCACGCTTGGCAGCGTCTCCATCGGTCTCGGCTATGTGGAGCGGGAGGTCGCCGATCGCGAGGAGCTCCTCATCGGGATTCGTGACCGGCGCGTGCCGGCGACCGTGACCAAAAAGGCCTTCTACAGCCGCCCGCGGGTTGGCTAGTCGCGCGCAGCCCGCTACGACCGTTTTCTACATTCACTCCCGACGGAGCCCGCCATGAGCATCGACCGCTTCACCATCCCTGACACCCTCCGCTACACCGTTGAACACGAGTGGGCCGACCTCTCGGGCGACATCGCGACGGTGGGCATCACCGACTACGCGCAGGATGCGCTCGGCGACGTAACCTATGTGGAGCTCCCCGCGGTGGGTCGTCAGTTGGCGGCGAACGAGACCTTTGGCGTGGTGGAGAGCGTGAAGACCTTCTCCGACCTCTTCGCGCCGGTTGCGGGCGAAGTGGTGGAGGTAAACGCAGAGGTTGTGGCCGACCCGTCGGTGCTCAACCGTGAGCCCTACGGCGGCGCCTGGCTGGTCAAGATTCGGGTCTCGGGCGGCGCCGAGGCGCTGCTCGATGCCGAGGGCTACAAGGCCCATCTGGCGAAGATTTCGTAGCGCCGGGCGGCTGCCTTAGCGGCCGAGCCAGCGGGTGCTCGAGCCTTCGGGCGTGACGACAAAGGCCCACTCAAAGGTGGCGCGGCCGAACTGGTCGAGCATGCCCGGCGGCACGTTGTTGAAGGGCTTTGCGGCGCGGAGGGCGCGGAGGGCCTCCTGGTCGAGGAAGTCGAGGCCGGAGCTGTGGCTGACGGCGGCTTCGAGGATGGCGCCATCCTGCTGGAGGGTGATTTTGACGACGGTGGTTCGTTCGCTGCCGAGCTTGCGGAAGTCGGGGTCGAAGCGTCGGAAGACGCGGGCGGGGTTCCAGTTTCGTTGCAGCCGCGACTTGGCCCGGTCGAAGAAGCTCCAGTAGGTGCTCTGCAGCGCGTTGATGCGGCTGCGGTCGCTCTCCGGCAGCGGCAGGTAGTCGCGCTCCATCGCGCTTCCGGAGCGTGCGGCGCGGGGCTGCAGGGCGTCGTAGCGGGGCTTGAAGTCGCGGAGCGCGAGCGAGCCTGGTCCCACACCTTCGCCGGCCTCGGCCTCGCCGTTCTTGCCTCCGCCGGGTGAGACGAAGAGCGGGCGCCCCGGTTCGGGCGTGGCGGTTGCGAGCGGCGCGGGTGACTGCGATTCGCCGGGTTGCCCCTTGGGGGCGGCGGCGGGTTCGCTGGCAGCCTTCGCAGCCTCTCGTCCCGGCTCTCGCTCGCGCGTCGGTGTGGAAGATTCGCCGGCTCCCTGCGACTTGCGCGCGGTGGTTTCGCGGTCGGCCCGCTGGTTGAACTGGGAGATGAAGTTGGCCTCGTCGGGCGGGCGTTCGGCCCGCTCCTCGGGCTCCAAGCTGGCGTAGTTGGCGAGCGGTTGCGAAGCGGGAGGGGGCGCGATGACGAAGGGCACGGTATCGGCCCCCATCGACGGCGTCGGAGGTTTGCCGGAGGCGGCGAAGAGCAGGCCTAGCAGCAGGTGGAGCGCAAGGGTTGCAAGGAGCGCACCGGCTCGTCGATTGCGGCTGCGCAGCGCGCGCTTTCGGTCGTAGTGTTCCATGCCACGCTCCTTGAAACAGGGTAACGCATCGGGCGGTGGAAGCAACCGAAAGGCACGACGGTCAGGGCGGGGCAGGGCAGTCTGCTGCCGCGCTGTTTGCCACGGTGCGCCCGCTGTGGTAGCCCGACGCGGTTGCCCTTTGGAAAGGCGGAGCAAAGCAATGAATCTGTCGGTTGTTGGTTCGGTGGGTCTTGACGATGTCGAGACCCCGTTCGGAAAAGTGGAGCTCGCGCTTGGCGGCTCGGCGAGTTACTTCTCGTTGGCGGCCTCGTTTTTTGGACGCGTGGGCTTCGTGGGGATCGTCGGCGACGATTTCCCCGAGAGCTCCGTGGAGCTGCTGCGCAACCACGATGTGGATGTGCGCGGGCTTCAGCGGGTGGCCGGTAAGACCTTCAGGTGGGCAGGTCGCTACGGCTACGACCTCAACCAGCGGGACACGCTGCTGACGGAGCTCAACGTCTTTGAGCACTTCCGCCCGGAGCTGCCCGAGGACTACGCAGCGGCGCCCTACCTCTTCCTCGCCAACATCCACCCGTCGCTCCAGAGCCACGTGCTCGACCAGGCGCACGGCGCGAAGTTCGTGGCGATGGACACGATGAACTTCTGGATTGAGGGCGCGCTCGAGGACCTCAAGAAGGTGCTCGCGCGGGTCGATTGCATCGTTCTCAATGACTCGGAGGCCCGTCAGCTGGCGAAGACCCCGAATGTCATCACGGCGGCCAAGACCATCTCGGCGATGGGCCCGCGGCTCGTGGTTGTGAAGCGGGGCGAGCATGGCGCCTTCCTCTACAGCGAGGGCAACTTCTTCTTCGTGCCGGCCTTTCCGCTGGAGCAGGTTGTTGACCCGACAGGTGCAGGCGACTGCTTCGCGGGCGGCTTTATGGGCCTCATCGCAGCATCGGGCGACACCTCGTGGCCGACGCTCTGCCACGCCGTGGTGGCTGGTTCTGCGCTGGCCTCCTTCTCGGTCGAGAACTTCAGCGTAGACCGTTTCCGGTCGCTGACGCAGGGCGAGATTCAAGATCGCATTGCAGCCTTCGAGGCCATGACAGCCTTTCCGACCCGCGCCTAAGCGCCGACCTCTTCTCTCAACCTCTCCGGAGCCATTTCATGCATCCTCTTCGCACGCTCTCCTTTGCCTCACTTCTTCTCCTCGGCGCCTGCAGCAGCGACACGAAGGAGACCACCGACACCTCGACCGCTGACGGTAGCGGTAGCGACACCGGCAGCGGCGGCGGTTCGGGCAGCGGCGATGCCGGCCCGACCTGCCAGACCACGAACGAGGGTTCGGGCGGCGCAGTCTGCAGCGAAGATACCGCGCTCTGCGGCGACATCTACACGCCGACCTCCTACCGCGTGACCTACGCCCGCATCCTGAAGCCGGCCGGTCTCGGCCCGATTCTGGGCACGCTCATCAACCGCGACATCAACGCGAATCTGCTCCACATCGTGGTCACGACCAAGGGCTTCAGCGATGACCGCCCGAACGCCACCTTCTCCATCGGCGGCGGCGGCGGTTGCGTCCTCGACACATCCTGCGGCACCTACACCTGGGATTCGCGCGGTTGGGAGCCGGGCGCGACGGAGCCCGTGCAGGCCCAGGCGCTCACCGACGGAAATGGCGCCTTCGCCTCGACCACCACGCTGAGCATCAACTTCCCGGCGCTGGCGCCCAACAATCCGCCCGACCCGAAGGATGTCATCATCTTCCCCATCAAGGAGCTCAACATCACCGGCACCACGGCGATTGATGAGAACAACCGCACCACCTTCAGCGGCACTCTCAAGGGCGCCATCCTGAAGGCCGACTGCAATGTCGAAATCGCGCTCACCGCCGGTCAGCCGGGCGTGCTCCTCTGCCAGCTCTTGGGCGGCGACCGCACCCTCAACTACCCCGCTGGCCCTGTGGAGAAGACCGGTTGGATCTTCGAGGCCGAGTACGACACCGAGCGTGTGACCCTCATCCCCGGCGAGACCTGCCCCTTCCTGCTCGAGGGTTCGGGCGCTGGCTCGGGCTCCGGCAACTAAGAGTCTCCCTATGCAGCGGGTTACCGGCGTAGGCGGCATCTTCTTTCGCGCGAGCGATCCAGAAGCCCTCCGCGCCTGGTACAAGTTGCACTTGGGCGTCGGCCTCGAGCCGTGGGGAGGCTCGGTCTTCTCGTGGAATGGGCCGGAGAATCCAACAGGCACGGGCTCGACCGTCTGGTCGGTCGTCGCGCAGGAGAGCAGCAAGTTTGCGAAGACGCGCTCCTCCTTCATGGTGAACTACCGGGTCGCCGACCTGCACGCGCTCGTCGCTGCCCTGCGCGCCGAGGGCTGCAACGTGGACGACGAGGTGAGCGATTCGGAGTATGGCATCTTCGGTTGGGTGACCGACCCGGAAGGCAACCGCATCGAGCTCTGGCAGCCGCCCGCAGGGCAGTAGCCGCTCTGCCGGACGAGGGCCTCTGGCAGCCGCCCGCCGAGCAGAAGCCAAGTTAGCTGGGCTCTACCTCAAGTTTGGCCAGCAGCGCGAGGTAGGCTTCGGAGGGAATCTCGCCCGCTGCATCGCTGAGTCGCCGGATGGCGGCGAGGTAGGAGGTTGCCGCGTCGGTGTTGCCGCGCAGCAGTGAGATGCGGGCGAGGCCGAGCAGCGGGGACTCTGCGCTCTCCTCTTCGAGGTGGCCGTTCATGAGGGTCTCGAAGGCCTCCTCCTCGGCGCCGACCGCTTCGAGCGCGCGGGCTGCGCGGAGCGTGTAGCGGATGGTCGCGCTGGCCTCGGTGCCGGGTTCACCGGGCAGCACGGCGGCACAGAGGTGGGCGTGGTCGGCCGCCGGCTCTTGGTTCACCCGGGCGGTGAGGTAGGCGGTTACGGCCTTGGCTGCGTCGTCTTGCGCGAGTGCGAGGTCCCCCGCGACTTGAAAGGCGACCCGAGAGGAGGGGTCGAGTTCGGCCGCCTCAGCAAGTGAGGCTGCGGCCCGCTCAAGGTCGCCGTGGGCGATGAGCCAGCTTGCGCGGGCTGCTGCGAGCGCGGCACGGTCGGACGGGGCGCTTGCGTCGGAGGCTGCCTTGCTGATGGCCGAGAGCGCGGCGTCGAGCGTGGCCCGTGCGGCCTTCGCTTCGGGCGGCAGCGCCGCCTCGTGGAGCTGCTCCGCATGGAAGGTGAGCAACGCGCTGGCGTCGGGGTCGGTGGCCTGCGCGGCGGCCTTGTCGAGCAGGTTGGCAGCGGCGGCGGGACCGTCTGTCGCCTCCGCGGCCCGGGCAAGCGCGAGCCAGGATTCGACATCGTCGAAGGAGAGGTCGGCTGCGGCGCGATGGAGCTGCAGCGCAAGGTCGGGCAGGGCGTTTCGCTCGGCCTCGGCGGCGAAGGCCGTGAGTTCGGCGTGCGCAGCGCCGCCTGCGATGAGTGCCTCTGCAGCGCGCGGGAGCCATTCTGCCAGCCGTCCGGCCGCGCGGGCGTCGGCCTCGAGCAGAGACCATTCGCAGCGCTCGGGCGCCAGTTCGTGCAGGGCGCGGCCGCGTTCGAAGGCAGCGCTCGGGTTGGCGAGCGGGCCGCGGGCGAGCGTGAGCCGCCGCTCGAGCAGCTCGGCCTCCTTGCCCTCCGGTGCCGGCGCAGCGGCGAGTGCCGCGTCGACGGAGGCCCAGTCCGGGGCGCTCTTCGCGGCCTCGTGGATGATGGTCCAAGCAGCCTCGTGGAATGGCTCCTGCGCGACGATGGCGCAGGCCGTTTCGAGTGCGCGGGCAGGGTCGCGGAGCTGTTCGAATTCTACCGTCGCTCGCTCGGTCAGCGCCGCGACCGAGCTGTCGCCGGAAGCAGCCAAAAGGTCCGCGAGCTGCGACCAGAGCTGGTGCTCGGTGGCAAGATGCTTGAGCGCTGCGCCGGCTCTGTCGGCCAGCGTTGGCAGAGCGGAGGCGGCCTGGAGGCGGCTGAAGGCTGCTGCGGGGTCGCTGCTTGCGAGCAGGTTTGCTGCCCGCTCCCAGAGGGGCCAGGCGAGGTCGCTCTCGCCGGCCGTGATGGCGAGCGCAAACAGGGCATTTGCCGCAGCCGCACTGTCCGCAATGGCGCCGGCCTGCTCGAGCAGGAGCGCGACGACTTCCTCGTTCAGGCCGATCGCCGCAGCATCTTGCGCTGCCGCCCATGCTGCCTCGTGCTGGCCACCGGCAGCGAGCCTGGTGGCCCGCTCGCACTGCAGGCTCTGCCGTTCGGCCTGCGTTGATGCGTGATTGGCGGCGCCATCGAGCAGCGCAGCGAGCGCCTCCCAGCGAGAGGCTGCGGTTGCAATCTCGACCGCCTTCGCGCGCCGCTCGGGCGACATCGCGCCGTTCTGCGCCATCGGGACGAGCAGCGCCATGGCCGCCTCGGGCCGCGCCAGCCGCTCGCCGAGGATGACGGCGGCGCGGAAGGTGAGGTCGTCCTGCAGCTCCTGCACCGGTGCGGCGGAGGCGAACCGCTCGATGGCGCGCAGGGCGTCTGTCCAGCGCTCCGACCGCTCGAGCATCGCCGCGTGGTCCTCGAGGAGCGTGAGGTGGAGCGGCTCCTCCTCCAGCGCCTCGGCCAGTGCGTCGGCGGCTGCGGCGGGGTCTGAGAGGCGGTCGGCGAGCAAGGTGGCGAGTTCGCGCGAGATGCGGGTTCGCTCGGAGCGCTTGGTCGATGCGGCGCGGAGGCCACGCATGGCGCGGACGAGGAG
>CAIQPA010000610.1 GCA_903873545.1 uncultured delta proteobacterium | reverse complement strand
CTGGCGCCTCGGAGCTGCTCGGCGCCTTCGGGCTGGTCCTACCGTCGCTCCTCCGAATCCAGCCTAAGCTCACGCCCATCGCGGCATCTCTGCTGGGTCTGCTTGTCACCATCGCTGCCGGTATGCATCTGGCAAAGGGTGAGGTTGGGGCCATCGCGCCGCCGCTGGTGTTCGGGGGCCTGTGCGCATTCATCGCATGGGGCCGCTTCAAGGCCGCACCCATCGCTGCGAAGGGAAGTTCCAATCAGGGTTAGCTGCGCGACCAACGCACACCGCGGCAGGAGCCCGTGCAGCAGCAGGTCGGCGATGCCATGGGCGAGCCGCTCGCGCGCTGCCTCATCATCCATGTTGACCCCGATGAGGGTCGCCATTGCGGGCTTCGCAGAGGAGAGGGTCGTCAACGCGATCCCCATCACCGCCATCACCGCGGCTTCGTCGATCGGCCGAAGCAGCCCCACGGCCATCGCCGCCCGCAGCGACGCCCGCTCCGCTTCGCGCTCCGCCCGCAACACCGTGGCAATCTCGGCGAGCCGCTCCTCGGCACCCTCCGACCTGTCGGTCAGGATGGCTGCCGACAGGCCAGGCCGAAGCACCGATGCCTCGACCCGCGCACGCACGGTCTCCGTCAGCAGCAGCCGGATGTCTTGCTCGTTCGAGACGGGGCGCGACGCCCGATGCGCCGGCAGCAGCACCTCTTCGACCAGCGCGCTCCAGAGCTGCGCCTTGGTGGGGAAGTGGTGCTGCACAGTGCCGTAGGAGACGCCGGCCTCCGCCGCGATGCCTCGAAAGGTGGTCCGATCAAAGCCGTGGAGCCCGATCTGCCGCGCGGCAATCTCGAGCAACATTGCCCGGCTCGCGACCGGTCCGGCCTCGAGAGAGGGGCGACCGGCGCGGCGTCTTGGGGGTCTCTTAGGGGCCATGCGCGCCCTCGTAGCAGCGGTGGAGAACTCCTCGCCACTTTTATCTGTCAGTTGACATACTAACCGTTCCGTGCCACCAGACGGCCTCCCTGTCGCGCTCGGCCGGGCCGATCCAAACAGGACATCCCATGCCCGTCGCCAGCCTCGTTCGTAGCCTTCGCTTCGCTGTTCCGTTTGCCCTGCTCTCCTTCGTCGTCGCTGGCTGCAGCGACGAGGCCGACAAGAGTTCGAACACCGAGAACGACGGCTCCGGCTCCGCAGACACCTCGGGCTCCGCAGACACCTCGGGCTCCGGAGATGCTTCAGGTTCCGCAGACACGTCGGAGACAGGCGAGAGCATCCGCGGGAACCGCTACTGCGAGGTGCTCCTCGCCTTCTTCCAGGCCGGCGCGATCGAGGCGCAGGTCTGGGGCACTCAAGGTATCAACGACTGCCCCGCAGCAGACTGGGCCACGGTCGACAGCGCTGCCATCCGCACCGAGACCCGCGCTACGGCCGTGGTGCTCAACGGCCCACGCCACTGGGTCATCGACCGCGCCACCGGGGAGATTCCCGCAGGGTCATCGCGCCTCTTCGGCACGCTCGAGATGCGACAGCTCGCCACCCTCTCGGTCCCGGTCGGCGCGGTCTCCTCGACGCCCTACGCCGAGCGCACCGTCAACCGGGACTCGGAGTTTGAGTTCCGGGCGGGCGCGGAGATTTACGAACTGCTGGCGCCCAGCGGCGCCATCTACGTGATGCAGTCCTACGCCCAGATTGTGGACCCCGCTCTGACCGAGAGCGACCTGGCTGGGCTTGGTGCCCGCCTCACGCTGCCCACGGGCTGGAGCTACCGGGCCCGTACGCTCGAGGCGCCGCTCCTTGTGACCACGCGTGGCGAGGCGACCGTGGTGCAGGACGAGCTGCAGAACACCTACTCGCGGTATGTGACCGGCGGCTGATCCGTTGCACGGCGCAGGGCTGCGCTGTAACGCTCCCTCAAGTGACCTGGCAGGTCCCTCCTCTGCAGGCAGCAAACATGCCGCGGGCGAGGTTGGCCTCTTCGCAGTATGGGAGTGTGTTGTGGGAGAACGTCATCACGCCAGTGGCCTCGAAGCAGCGGCTCCAGACAGTGCTACGTCATCTATAGTCGAGCCGCCGCTCGACCTGCCCGCGCTTACGCTGGAAGAGACACGTATCGGCCTGCATCTGGAGGGGGTGACCACGCGCGTCGAGGCGCTCGGAGCACGTCGTACCTGGCTGCCCGGCGAGCATCTCTGCCGTGAAGGCGTCTGTGAGCGGTCGCTTCACGTGCTGCTGAACGGACGGTTGGCCTTCCCGGGCGGGGAGTTTGGTCCGGGCGCCCACACCGGTGAGATCGGGTTCCTGCTCGGGTCGCCAAGAACCGCGAACGTAATCGCGGTGGGCGATTGCGAAACGCTCACGATTCCTTTCGATGCGTTGTCGAGAGACCCCTACGCTGCAACATTGCTGCTCCTCGGGCTCGCGCGAGAGCTACCGAGCCGCGTTCGCAAGTTCGGGCTACCGAAACAGGCACCGGAAAACGCCTGCGACGCCGATCACCCCGCGATCGTGGCACTCGCCGCCAGCCTTCGAGGGAGTTCGGACACGGAAACCGCGCGTGCCATCTGGGACCTGGTGCGCCGGATGCCCTACCGGTTCGGGCCATGGTGGCTTCGGGCCTCGGACACGCTGCGGGCGGGCTGGGGCATGTGCACGACCAAGAGCAACCTGCAGGTTGCGCTCTGCCGCGCGGCAGGCCTGGAGGCGGGATTCGCCGAGTTCATGGGGCCGTCCGACCTGCTCGTGCCGCTGTTGCCTCGCCATTCGCGCCGCAAACTCCGACCGAAAATGCGTCACATCGTTGCGGCCGTGCGCCTGGAGGGCCAGTGGCATGTTGCCGATAGCTCCTACCCGGATGCGGTCGTCCAGGAGTTTGCCAAGACCTTCCCTGTGATCGGCACGCTGCTGCCCGCGCAGCTCGAGGTTGGCGCCCCGTTTCACCCCATCGCGACCGTTACCGGACTCGACCCGTTCGCTGTTGAGGTTGTGGAGCACATCAACGATTCCATGGCGCGGCGCAGCAGCCACGATGTGGATACGCTCGAGGTCATGAACCTCCTGCTGGATCGCCTGCAGGGCCTGATCGTCGAAGAGCCTCGTCCGCTGGCGCGTGCACGCGCGCTCGCCGACGTTGCCCCGGTCGAGGCCTTCGGTGCGGCGCTCGGCGCCTCCTCTCTCCTCGCCCACGACCTCTTTGAGCGCATTCAGGAGCCCGCATGAGACCATTCGACTGGGACTTCTCTGCGCCGCGGAGCGCTGCGATCGGCGACCACGATGTGCCCATTGTCTCGGAGCATCTGAAGGGGCGGCGGATTGCGCTCCTGGTTTGCGGAGGCATCGCAGCCATGAAGACGCCTGCGCTGGCCCGCGCGCTGCGCCGGCGAGGTGCCGATGTGACCGCCTTCTGCAGCAGCGAGGCGCTCCACTATGTGGGTCGCGAGGCGCTGGAGTGGTCGACCTGCAACCCGCTGGTGACGCAACTCACCTGGCGGGCGGAGCACCTCTCGGATGGTACGCCGTTCGATGCCTATCTGGTCGCACCCGCCACCTACAACACCATCGGAAAGGCGGCGGCCGGGATTGCCGACGGCGTCGTGACGGCCGCACTCGCCTCGGCCTTCGGAAGGATGCAGGCCGGTCGAACCGCGGTGATTTTCGCTCCGACGATGCACGGCTCCATGCACCACGCGCTGCTGGAACAGAACTGCCGTTCTCTCGCGGCGCTCGGCGCCCGCTTCGTGACGCCCCGCGATGCCTACGGGAAGCACAACCTTCCGGACGAGGAGGTGCTCGTTGCTGCGGTCTGCCGCGCCCTCTCGACGAGTCCGCTCCGCGGTCGCACCGCGCTGGTGACCGCAGGCCCCACGCCGGTGCCGATTGACGGCGTTCGGCGGATCCTCAACCGTTTTCGCGGACGGCTCGGCGCCGCAGTTCACGAAGAGCTGCTGCTGCGCGGCGCAGACTCCACGCTCCTCCTCGGCGATGGCGCCTGGCGTCCTGCTGGCTGGCTGCCGGTGGAGGTGGCGCGCACCTACGACGAGTACAAGGCGGCCGTGCTGGCCCACGCGGCAAAGCAGCCGGAGATCGGCATCTTTTCGGCGGGCGTCGCTGACTATCGGCCGAAGCAGGCCGCGGCGGGGAAGATTCCGAGCGGCCAGGCCGAACTGCAGCTGACCTTGGAGCCGACCGAGAAGGTCATCGATCTGGCTGCTGCGGCTGCGCCCGGGATGTATGTGGTCTCCTTCAAGTACCAGGAGGGGATTTCGCACGAGGCGCTTCTCGACATCGCCCGCAACCGGCTCGACCGTTACCCCGTGGTGGTCGCGAATCGTGGCGAGGAGAGCGCGGGGCGGGCACAGACCGCCTACATCGTGACGGCTGCCTCCACGAACCGCGTGGAGGGCAAGAGCGCGATTGCTGCGGCGATCGCCGACCAGTTGGAGACCCGCTTTTCGGAACCCGACGCCGCGAGCCGCTGAGGCAGCCGCGGTCCCGGGTTCAGGACTCGGCCGTGACGGCGAACGAGGTACCGCGCGCCAGCGCGCCGAACTGGCGATAGAGTGCGGGCACGACGAACATGTTCAGCGCCGTCGAACTGAGAAGTCCGAAGAGGATGACGACCGCCATCGGCGCCTGAATCTCACTGCCGGGCTCGCCGCCAGAGAGTGCGAGTGGCACGAGCCCGAGTCCCGTCGCGAGCGCTGTCATGAGGATGGGCACAAGCCGCTCCTGTGCCCCGCGCCGGACGGCTTCGTCGATGTCGGTAACGCCCTCCTCCAACACGAGGTTCCGAAGGTGGGAGACCAGCATGATGCCGTTGCGGGTCGCGATGCCGAAGAGCGTGATGAAGCCGACCAGCGAGGCGACGGAGAGGATGCCACCCTCGAAGTAGACGCCAGCAGCGCCGCCGATGAGCGCGAGGGGAAGGTTCAGCATCACGAGGACTGCGTCTCGGATAGAGCCGAATGCTGCATAGAGGAGGCCGAGCATGCCGAAGAGGCAGGCGAAGCTCAGGAGGGCGAGGGTCCTGGTCGCACCCTCTGCACTCTCAAACTGGCCGCCATACTCCACACGGTATCCTTCCGGCAGGCTCACGTCGCGCGCCACGGCCGCCTGAATGTCTCCTACCACGCTGCCCACGTCGCGCTCGGCGACATTGCAGCTGACGACCAGCTTTCGCTGCACGTTTTCGCGGCCAATCTCGTTCGGACCGCGGTCGCGTTGGAGCTCGGCGAGGGCGCGCAGCGGGACGCGCGAGCCGATGGGGGTGGTGATGAGCAGCTCTCCGAGGTCCTCGAAGTCTGTCACGCGGGAGGGCTCCGTGCGGACCACGAGGTCGAAGACCGCCTGACCCTCCATGACCTGCGAGACCACGTGGACACCTGAGCCAACCTCGAGCGCCTGGGCGACATCGGCGACCCGCATGCCGTGCTGTGCGATGGCGACGCGATCAAAGCGGACGCGGGCGAAGGGGATGTCGGACTGCTGCTCGCGCGCGAGGTCGACCACGCCGGGCACGCTGCCCATGGCGGTCTCCACCTCGGCGCCGAGCCTGCGCAGCTCCGCGAGGTCATCGCCAAAGACCTTCACCGCGATGCTGGCCCGCGTGCCGGAGAGCATGTGGTCGATGCGGTGTCCGATGGGCTGACCAATGGTGATGTTGAGCCCGGGAAGCATGGAGAAGTCGTTGCGGAGCGCTTCGAGGAAGGCCTCGCGCGAGCGCTCGCCCTCCCGCAGCGTCACGTCGACTTCGGAGGCGTTTACCCCCTGCGCATGCTCGTCCATCTCGGCCCGTCCGGTCCGCCGCGCAACGGAGACGACCTCGGGGTGGCGGAGCAGGATCTCCTCCACGCGCCGTCCCATCGCGTCCGACTCCGCGAGCGAGGTACCCGGGAGCGTGACGGCGGAGATGGTGAGGGTCCCCTCCCGAAACTCGGGCAGGAAGGAGCGCCCGGAGAGGGCGAGCGAGACCATCGCCGCGATCAGCAGTGCGACCGAGATCGCCGCAACAAGACGCCAGCGCGCGAGGGCGGCATCGAGCATCGGGAGGTATCGCCGCTTGAGCCAGCCTGCCAGGCGGGGTTCGTGGTCCTGCGTGACAGCCTTCGAACGGGGCAGCAGGAAGGAGCAGAGCACGGGGGTCACGGTGACCGCAACAAAGAGGGAGGCAGCGAGCGAGACGACGTAGGCGATGCCGAGCGGCGCAAGCAGGCGGCCCTCGACGCCGGAGAGGAAGAAGAGGGGGAGGAAGACGAGCACGACGACGAGGGTCGCGAAGACAATGCTGGTGCGGATTTCCTGACTTGCAGCGAGCACGACCTCCAGCGACGGTCGCCGCTCCTCCTCGGGAAGTGCCGCGTTCATGCGCAGCCGCCGGAGCACGTTCTCGACGTCGATGACCGCATCGTCGACGAGCTCGCCGACGGCGATCGCCATGCCACCCAGCGTCATCGTGTTGAGCGTCGCGCCAAAGGCCGAGAGCACGAGCACGGCGGTCACGAGCGAGAGTGGGATGGCAACGATGGTGACGGCGCTTGCACGCCCGCTGGCGAGGAAGAGCAGGACGATGAGGAGCACGAGGATGACGCCGTCGCGCAGCACGGCCTGCACGTTCCGTACCGCGACCTCGATGAAGTCGGCCTGCCGGAAGACGTTGCGCTGGACCGACAGCCCGCGCGGGAGCGAGCGCGACAGCTCATCCAGTTCGCGGTCGATCCGCTTGGTGAGTTCGAGCGTGTTTGCATCGGGCTGTTTCTGAACGCCAACGACAACCGCAGACTTGGCGGCAAACGAGCCCTCTCCCCTGCGGAGCGCTGCACCGATGCGGACCTCGCCGAGCTGCTTCACCAGCACTGGCTGGCCATCGCGATGGACGACGAGCGTCTCTCCGACCTCTTCGGGCGTGCGGACCCGTCCGACGCCGTGGACCAGATACTCCTGCCCGCCCTCGTTGATGAAGCCGGCGGAGACGTTGGTGTTGGTCTGCTCGAGGGCCTCGACAACCTGGCCGACGGTCAGACCGTGCGCAGCCAATCGCTCGGGCAGCAGCGCCACTTCGAACTGCCGACGCTCGCCTCCGGTTACGATGACCTGCGAGACGCCCGGGATGGCGAGCAGACGTCGGCGCATCGTGAAGTCGGCGAAGGTCCGAGCATCCATGGCCGTTGCCCCATCGCCCGTCGTGACGGCGAGAAAGAGCACTTCGCCCATGATGGAGGAGATGGGGGCGAGCACCGGCGGCTCGACGTCGTCGGGAAGCGAATCACGCACGAGCTGGAGCTTCTCGCTTACGATCTGCCGGGCTCGAAACACCTCTGTTCCCCACTCGAACTCGGCGTAGATGACCGAGATGCCGACGCCGGTGCTGGAGCGAACGCGGCGGACGCCAGGCGCACCGTTCAGGGAGGACTCGATGGGCAGTGTGACCCGCGTCTCGAGTTCCTCCGGCGCCATGCCGTGGGCCTCGGTGATGACTGTCACCGTGGGAGCCGTGAGGTCGGGGAAGACATCTACCGGCATGCGGGACGCGGTGTAGCTGCCCCAGAGGAGCATCGCAGCCGCGAGCACCAGGACCGCAACGCGATGGGAGAGAGACCAGCGAAGAATGGCGTCGATCACGCTGGCTCCTTTAGTGTGCGTGGCCGTGGGCCGGGATGGAACCGCTCGAAGCGGCGAGCTTCACCGACCAGGCGCCGCGCGTCACAACGTGCTCGCCCGCCTTCAGGCCGCTCATGATCTCGACCTGTCCCTGCTCGCGCAGGCCTGTTCGAACCACGCGGCGCTCGAAGGCCTCGCCGTCAATCTGCACGAACACCACAGACAGCCCGCTGTCGTCGATGATGGCCGCCGCGGGGACGGTCAGGGCCGTCCGCGGCTCACCAGTGATGAGTTCCACACGGAGCGCTGCCCCGATCGGCAGGCGGACTTCGGCATTCTCCAGCGCGAAGGTCACCGGCAGGGTCGCGGTGCGCTGATCGACGTGGGTTCCGGCAGAAACCAGCGACTCCGCTGCCAGCACAATTGGCTCCTCTCTGCCCTCCACAAGGAGCAGTGCGCCCTGCACCGTCCCCAGTCTGCCGGCATCCACCGAGGGCACATGGGCCTGCACCCAGATTTGTGTGAGGTCGGTGACGCGGAAGAGGGGCGTTCCGGCCTCCACAAAGGCGCCCGGCGCCACGAGAATCTCGGTTACGGTGCCCGAGAGCGGAGCACGCAGTTGCACAGCGCCCTCCCCCCTGCCTGCGGGCTGCTGCACGCTCCGGAACTGGGAGAGCCTGCGGCGGGCCGAGGCGAGCGAGCCACGGGCCGTGTCGGCGGCATCCACGGCCTCTTGCGCGCGACGCTCCGAAACGGCGCCGTCTGCCTTGAGGCCGGCGAGTCGCTCGCGTTCGCGCTCAGCCGATCGCACCTCCAGTTCGGCGCTGGCGACCGCCAGGTCGAGCGAGGCAAGGTCTGCGGCCTCCAGTCGCGGCGCGAGGACTGCGAGCAGGTCGTTGGCAGTCACCCGCGCACCGAGTTTTGGAAAGTTCCCTGCCGCAGAGGCGACGCGGCCCGCGACAGGCGCTGCGACAACGACCTCGCCGTCGGGGCGGGCCATGGTGGTCCCGGTCGCCCGGAGCGTGGGTCGAAGCGGACGCTCCGCAACCAGCGCTGTCCCGAAGGCGATGGGCCACTGCTGCTCCTTGAGGAAGGGGATGCGACCGGCTGCCTCCTCCGGCTCAACGATGGCCTTGCGTGCCGCAGCGGCGCTCTCGAAGACGGTGACCTCGCCAAGGTCGTGATCGGCAGAGAACCCCTTCGCGCGGACTTCGAAGATGAGGCGGCGCTTGCCCGCCGCGGCCGGCTTGGCGACGGGCCGGAAGATGCCCGGCACCGAGGGCGCGCGGCTCTCGAACCGCTCCTCGCCGGCGTCGCCCCGCAGCACCACGGTCACGCTCCCTTCTGCGAGCGCAGCGAAGTCGCTGAGGCGGGTCACGTGTGCCGCACAGGGAGACTCGAGCCCACGCACCAGCGCAGGCAGCTCCACAAACAGCTCGCTGTTGTCGGTCCAGTGGGTGAAGACGAGCGCAGGACGCTCCTCCTCTGCCGCATGGTCGGCTGCATGATCCGCTGCATGACCCTTCTCATGGCCGTGCTCGTGGCCCTGCTCATGGCCGTGGCCGTGCTCTCCGTCGTGCGCGTGACCTTGTTCGGGCACCTGGGCGCAGGCGGCAAGGAGGAGGAGAAGCAATCCAGTGATGCATCGTTTCATGGCAGTCCCGATCCAGAGAGGCGATCCAGTTCAATGCGTGCGGTCCTCGCAGCGTGCGCCAGTTCGAGCGCACGCAGCGCGTCGTCGGTGGCGCCCCGGTAGGCATCGAGGAGTTCCAGCAGGGTGAACTCCCCGCCGGCATGTCCGCGTGTGACCATCCGGACGAGGTCCGACGACGCAGCGACGCTTTGCTCCTCGAAGCGGGTGGCGACCTCCTGCCGTCGTTCGGCCTCTGCGTGGAGTCCGGCGAGCTCGGCACGGAGTTCAGACTCGAGCAGGGCACGCTGGCCTCGTGCCGCCTGCGAGGCACCCGCTGCGACTCTGGCAATCGCTGCGGCCCGATCCCAGAGCGGGAGTTCGACCGCGGCGCCCATCAGAAGCCCATCGGCGGCTCTTTGATTGCCGACGTCAGCGCTCTTCCAGCCAGCCTCGAGCCGCAGGTCGGGTATCCACCATCGCGCGGCAGCGCGACCCTCGAGGTCGGCCGCCTCGAGCTCAAAGCCGAGCGCCAGCAGGTCGGGTCGCGAGGCGGTTGCGGCCTGCAGCGCCGCCAGGCTCATCGGCTTGCTCTCCGGCAGCAGCGAACCCGACGCGCGGGTGATTGCACCCGAACCACCCCCATCGAGCAGCGCCTCCAGCCGTGCGCCGGCACGCTCAAGCCCCGCCCGTTCCGAGGCCAACCAGCCATCAGCAACGACCCGTTCGCGGTCGATGCGACGCAGCTCGTAGGCCGCGGCATCGCCGCGCTGTTCGCGGCGCAGCACCAACGCTCGCGCCTGCTCCACCCGCTCTACCCACTCGGCGAGCGCCTTGACGCGGCCCTGACGAAAGATGACCTCGTAGAACCGCTCGCGGGCCTCGGCTGCCACGGCCAGTCGCGCGGCCTCCTCCTGTCGACGCACGGCGCTGACCCTTGCCTGCCCTGCCTCCTCGCGGAGCCCGCGCCGGTTTCCAAGGTCGAAGCGCTGCGAGACAGACAGGGTCTCCTCGACGGTGGCCGAGGCTCCCGACAGCTCCTCGCGAAGGTAGGCCAGCTCGGGGTTTTCGTAGGTACCCGCGGCGTTGGCTTGGCCCTCCGCGACCGAAAGACCGCCCTTCGCGATGTCGGCGAGCGAGGCTCGGGAGAGCGCCAGGCGGACAGCGCTCTCTTCGGTCAGCGGGGATGCGTCCGGCGCGGCCGCTGCAGGAGCGGCAGCCAGCAATAAGCCGAGCAGCAGCAGCAACCGAGCGCCGGCTGGTCTTGGGAACAATGTTCGGGTGCGACGCGACGGAATCATGACGCCTCAGTGCGCAATCAGAGAGAGAATCGACTCGGACAGGTGATGCAGTTCATCCGCAAAGCGAAACACAGCCATTCCGATTCCAGCCAAGAGCAGCAGGGGGAGACGGAGCGAGCGGGGCGGTTCAGGCGAGCGCAGGAGCGACTCTACCCTGCGTTCCACGGCCGTCGCGCCGAAGGCCATCGCAACAGGCCCAAGGCGCCCCGTCGTCGCTGCGCGCGTGGCACGTTCGACCTTCAGGATGGTTGCTGCCACGCACACACGATCGCCGCTCGCCACCGCGGCCTCCTCGTCGCAGGCCTGCTCGGCGGCCACATCGAGCTCCTTCCGCAGCCAAGCCGAAACCGCGGGCAGATGAAGCGCGGTCAACGCTCGTACCACCGCACGCGTGAAGGCATCGCGCCGCCGGATGTGGGCACGCTCGTGGGCGATGACGACGCCGCGTTCCGCTGGCGTCAGCAGTCCGAAGAGTCCGCGCGACATGAGGATGCGGGGCCGGAAGAGGCCCGCTGCGACACAGAGCGGCTGCGTCGACTCCAAGAGGGTGAGGCCCGGCACCTCAGATGGCTCGCCTGAGCGCTCCAACGCTGCAACCACGCGCTCCGCGCGCACGAAGCCGACGCTCGCTCGCGTGAGGCGAACCAACCCACGCGCGAAGAGGTAGGCAAGCGCGGCGAGGAGTCCGAGCCGGATGCCAACCTCGGGCAGATGGACGAAGCAGAGATGGGCATGCCCGCCACCATGCACCGTGCAGTGGTCGAGCCAGGGCGCTGCAAGCGCGAGCATGGAGGGGAGGCTCGCTGCCAGGAGCAGCACCAGCGCGCTGCCGGCCGGCACACAGGCGAGCAGCAGCAGGACCCGGAGTCGCGCGACAGGCTCCCACGGTTGCAGCGTGGAGCGGAGCCACGGCAGCGTGGCCGCAACAGCCAGAGCGCCAAGCGCAGCGTAGAGGGCTGCGGCAAGGGCGAAGAGCTGGAAGCCGGGCAGGAGGTCTGTCACGCGCCGCCTCCACCGCGTTGGCGCAGCCGTTCGGCGACGAGCGCCTCGAGCCGTTCGAGTTGGTCGAGGCCGGCGCGCTCGGTGAGGTCCACGAAGGCGGTAACAAGCGCGTCGGCCTGCCCGTTGACCATCTGGCCCACGAGCCTGCTGATGAGCCCCTGGTGGAAGGCCTCTCTCGTCACGCGGGCCCGGTAGAGGTAGGCGTGGCTGACCTTGTGACGCTCGAGGAGACCCTTCTCGAAGAGCCGCTTCAGGGTCGACTGGATGGTGTTGACGGTGATGCCGCGGGGTGCGCCGAGCGCGGCATGCACGGCCTTCGCCTCGCCCTCTCCTGAGGCCCAGACATGGTTCATGACGGCGGATTCGAGTTCGCCGAGGGGAGAGAGCTGGAGCGGTTGCTGGGACATGGGAGGGGCGTAGTGCCGAAAGACCGAGAGTCAATCGGTTTTCCGCGGAAGCCGAAGCGGGCGACCGCTGCGCATGCCGAAGCAGTCCTCGAGGCGACGCGCGAGGCCTCGTTGCAGGCTGGGAGGGTGACGCAGCGCTCCGGCCCGGCAGCCGCCGCGTGACAGGGCGCCTGCGCAGGCGCTAAGGCGAGGCGGTCGCTCCGTTCACGGTATCGTCATGGCTGCACGCTCCCCTGTTGCCCAACCCGAGGCGGTCGCCGCCTACCTCGACGCCTCGTCCGAGCCTGCGCGTTCGCGGCTGCGCGCGCTTGCCGATGTGGTGCGATCTGAGGCGCCCGAGGCCGTGGAGCGGATGGCCTACGGCTTGGCCACCTGGCACCTTGGCCAAAACCTCGTGCACCTCGGCGCCTTCAAGGAGCATGTGGGCATTTATCCCGGCGCAGCGGCCATCGTTGCCTTCGAGGCAGAGCTAGCCGCCTTCAAGACCTCCAAGGGGGCGATTCAGGTGGCGCACAACATGGCGCTGCCCACGGACCTCCTCCGCCGCATCGTCCGCTGGCGGATGGAGCAGGTGGCGGGCATCCGCCGGTAGCCCCCGATTCGGCCAGCTTCGAG
>CAIQPA010000609.1 GCA_903873545.1 uncultured delta proteobacterium | reverse complement strand
GGCGACTGCGGCGATGTTTGCGGCGCTGGGATCGAGGAGGCGGGCGACATCGAGGAGCACCGTCCGCGAGGCGAGGAAGCCGGGTTCGAGGCCGGTGGCCTCCGCGGTCTCGTTCCGCCACTGCAGCAGTAGCTCGAGCCGCCGTTCGCTCTCGCTCCTGCCCTGACCTGCGCTGCGGGGTGCCGGCGCGGCAGGGGGCGGCAGCTCCGGCGGGTTGTCGAGGAGGCGGGCGAGCCCCTCATGCTCGGCGTCGAAGATGGCGGGGTCGAGGCCCGAGGAGCGGCGGCGGGTGAGGGCGCTGCTTCCCCGCTCGGCCAGCAAGATGAGTGCCCACGGCGGTAGCACGCGGGTCACATGGAGGTTGCGCTCGCGGCCTACCCGGTCGCGCCAGCCCCAGAGGGCGGCGAGGCGCTGCGCCGCGGCCTGGTCGAGTTGTCCGAGCCCCTTGAGGTTACGCCAGCCCCATGGGTCGAGGCGCTGCGGCTCGGGCTGATCGGCGTTGAGGGCCGCGCACTCGTCGTCGAAGTCGTCGAGCCATCCGCTCTCTTCGAGATCGGCCTCCAGATCGTACCAGAGGTCGAGCAGGTTGGAGGTGTCGGCGCGGGCGTAGATGAGCTGCTCTTCGCCGAGGGGGCGGGCGGTCCAGTCGGAGCGCCGCACGCTCTTGTCATGGACAATGTTCAATCGCGATGCGAGCAGCGGCGCGAGTCCGAAGGCACGCTCGCCAAGGAAGCGGGCAGCGACCTGCGTGTCGATCAGCCGCTTGGGGCCTACGCCGAAGTCGCGCTTGAGGCCGGTGACGTCGTTGTGCGAGCCGTGGATGACGACCGCGTCGGGGAGCAGGCAGACGAGCTCGATGGCTTCGCAGAGCGCAGCTTTGCTGAGGCGCAGCGGGTCGAAGATGACATCGTGCTCATCGATGGTCACCTGAATGAGCGCAACAAGCGGAGCGTAGCCACGCTCGCGGTCCTCTTCGATGTCGAGCGCGATGACGGCCCCTTCGAGGCTATCGGCATGCTCGGCCACCCAGTCACGGAGGTCTTCGTCGCGTTCGAGAAAGCAAAAGGTGCGGTCGATCACGGAAAGTTTCTCTTGAGCGGGGCAAGGGCGTTCTAGCGGTGCGGGGTTCGTGCGGCTAGTCTGAAACGCACCGCTGGTCGGAGGCTCCCGAGGGGACCTTCGAGAGGCCGGCTCGCGCTGGTCGCGGGCGCAGAATGGAGGTTGTTTCCGCCATGGAAGAGCTCGAAGAAGGTTCCATTTTTGCCCGTGCAGAACGGGCGGTCCGGCCGACGCCGGGCAAAGCCTATGCCGAACTCGCCGCTGACGAGGTACTTGCGCGCATCGCGGCGCGCCGTGCTCACTTCGGCAGCCGTCTGATGATTCTCGGCCACCACTACCAGGTGGACGATGTCATCCGTTTCGCCGACCGGACGGGTGACTCCTACGCGCTTGCCAAAGCGGCGGCAGCCGAGACGACTGCGGAGTTTGTTATCTTCGCGGGCGTTCACTTCATGGCGGAATCGGCCGACATTCTGACGGGGCCCGGGCAGCAGGTGATCCTGCCCGACCTGCGCGCCGGCTGCACGATGGCAGACATGGCCAACCTCGACGATGTGGAGCTGGCCTGGGACGAGATGGCGGCCTGCACGACCGACACCATCGTGCCCATCACCTACATCAACAGTGCTGCCAACCTGAAAGACTTCGT
>CAIQPA010000608.1 GCA_903873545.1 uncultured delta proteobacterium | reverse complement strand
GGTGCCGACCTCAAAGAGATGCACGGCGACCAGACCGCCAACCCCTGGCACGACCGCTTCAACAAGGACAAGGGCGGTGACCCTGAGCTCCACTGGAAGGCCTTCCTCCGCAGCAAGCTCCTCAAGAAGCCGCTCGTGGCGGCCGTGGAGGGCGTGGCCTACGCGGGCGGCATGGAGATCCTCCAGGGCACCGACATCCGCGTCGCAGGCGCCTCTGCCAAGTTCGGTCTTACCGAGGCCAAGCGGGGCCTCTTCCCGCTCGGCGGCTCGACCGTCCGTCTCCGCCGCCAGGTGCCCTACACCAAGGCGCTCGAGATCCTGCTGCTCGGCGAGCCGTTCGGTGCGCAGGAGGCGCTCGACATGGGGCTCATCGGCCGCGTCGTCCCTGATGGCGAGGCGCTGAACGAGGCCCGTCGCCTGGCAGGCATCCTGGCAGACAACGGCCCGCTGGCGGTGCAGGCCATCCTCAAGTCGGTCCGCGCCGGCGCCGACCTGCCCGAGGAGCAGGCGCTCGCCAAGGAGCTCGAGATCGGCTGGCCGATCATCGGCAGCAAAGATGCCCGCGAGGGATCCATGGCCTTTGCGCAGAAGCGGAAGGCCAACTTCACCGGCGAGTAAGAGAACACAGACACCTGGCGGCCAGTAGCAGTTTCGGTCACCCCGGACGGATTCGGTCGGAGTCTGCTACCAGCCGTCAGGGCTGCGCGTTGGGGTCGGTGTAGAACTGGCGGCACCAAACGCGGTACTTGCCAATCGGACCGTCCCCATCGCTCAAGATCGGGGGCTTCACATGCTTCTTGTTCTCCCAGATCGGGATGTCTTGTTCAAGTTGCCGTTCGATTTCTCTCACAAAGGCCATTCCGATGCCCTTGGTGATGGAGCGACCGCCCGACTTCTTGACGATGAAAGAGAAGCGGACGTCGCAGTATTCCTCGTCAATCGCCGTAACGGAGTTGACCAGGATGGTGTCGACCAGGCCGGTGAAGCGGACCACGGTGAAGCCGAAGCCGAGCGCCATGACATTGACCACGCCTTCGACGGAGCCCATCGGGGTCTCCATGACCGTCGTGGACTGGGCCCGCATGATGGGGCCCTCGGTCGACATGGTCGCGCTGGGCATGTTCTGCGTGCCGTGCAGGTAGTGGAAGTGGGCGGTGTCGACGGCGTTCTCCGCCATCTCCTGGTTGCGGGTCCGGACCTTCCAGCGGCGGGTCTCGTAGGGGGTCCAGTCCTCGTGGCCATACTCCTCGAGGAGGGGCACTTCGAACATCGGGGCCTCGCCTTCGGGGTGCCACCAGACCATGATGAGGCCGTTGATCTCGACCACATGCCAGGTGTCGATGCGGGCCTTGGGCGAGATCTTCTCGCTGCCGTAGGGCACCGAGGTGCACATGCCTTCGCAGTTGAACTTCCAGGCGTGGAAAGGGCAGCGCACATCCTCGCCCTCGACCGTTCCGCCGTAGCCGAGGTGGGCACCCAGGTGGGGGCAGTAGGCGTCGAGGACGGAGACCTTTCCGGACTCGGTGCGGAACATGACCATGTGTCGGCCGAAGTACTCCAGCGGGACAACCTGCTTGGGGAGCAGCTCATCGGAGTAACCAACCTGGTACCAGCCGAGCGGGTAGGGCGGGAAGCTGAAGCGATACTTCGACATGGCATTCTCCATGGGCGGTCGGCGCAGGTGCGCTCAGATTAGAACGCGTTCTAGTCTACCGTAGGAGCGGGGTGGTGCAAGTAGAAAGGGGAGCCTCGGATGTTGTGCAGAACTGCAATCGTTTGACGCGCTTGGCCATCGCCCTGTCATCACCCCCGGTGGCGCATCTCCCGTTGCAGCGCGGCGCGTGACTGCGGTAGGGCTGCGGCCCCCTCAGCCGCCGTCGGGAGTGCCAGCATGACCATCGCCACCCAGTCCGCCAAACCCAAGGGCACGCTCAAGCGCTGGGCCATCCACCGGGGCATCGAGAGCGCCGCCCGCATCGGTCGCCTGCTCGGCAGCGGCCGCCGCTACCTGGCCCGCTGCGAGGTCACCCGCGACATCTCCTACGGCCCGCTCGCCGAGCAGCGGCTCGACGTCTACCGGCCCGCCGACAGCAAGGGCCTGCTCCCCGTGCTGCTCTATGTGCACGGTGGCGGCTTCTCCTTCTGCTCCAAAGAGACCCACTGGTCCTTCGCCAGCCGCTACGCGCTGATGGGCTTTGTGGTCTTCAACATCGACTACCGACTCGCGCCGACCCACAAGTTTCCGGCTGCCTTCGACGATGCTGCCCGGGCCCTGGCCTGGGTGCGCGAGCAGGCCCCGAAGTATGGTGGCGACGCCTCGCGCATCGTCATCGCGGGCGAGTCTGCGGGCGGCAACCTCACGGCCTCGCTGGTGGCCGCCTCCTGCTACCGGCTCAGCCATCCGAGCGCCGCCGCGCTCTTCGACAGCGCCCAGCCGATCGTCGCTGCGCTGCCCGCCTGCGCCGTGCTGCAGGTGACAGACATGGCCCGGTTCAAGCGGCGCAAGGAGAGCCTGCCCGAGTGGATTTCTGCGCAGCTCGAGACGATGGAGCACTCCTACCTGGGCCGCGCCGACCATGGGGCTGAGGCCCTCTTTCTGGCCGACCCGCTCCGGCTCATCGAGGAGCAGAAGCCAGTGCGGCCGCTGCCGCCGCTCTTTGTCTTTGTGGGGACGCGCGACTTCCTGCTCGACGACAGCCGCCGGCTGCATGCCGCGGTGCAGGCGCACGGAACCCGGTCGGAGCTGCACATCTACCCCGACGAGATTCATGCCTTTCATGCGCTCCCGTGGCGCGAGGCAACCCGCTCCTGTTGGAGCGAGAAGCGCCGCTTCCTGCAGGAGCTGGGGCTCGTCTCGTAGCGCCGCTTCTTAGAGCCGCTCGATGATGGTGACGTTGGCCTGGCCGCCGCCTTCGCACATGGTCTGCAGGCCGTAGCGCTTGCCGGTGCGCTCGAGCTCGTGGAGCATCGTCGTCATGAGGCGGGCGCCGGTCGCGCCGAGGGGGTGGCCAAGCGAGATGGCGCCACCGTTCACGTTGGTCTTGGCGTGGTCGTATCCGATGTCCTTGAGCCAGGCGAGGACGACCGGCGCGAAGGCCTCGTTGATCTCGACCAGGTCGATGTCGTTCATCGTCATGCCGGCCTTGGCCAGCGCGTAGCGGGTCGCCCGGATGGGGGCGGTGAGCATGAGGATGGGGTCGTCGCCGCGCACGCTCATGTGGTGGATGCGGGCGCGGGGCTTGAGGTTGTGCTCCTTGACCGCCTTCTCGGAGGCGATGAGCAGCGCCGCGGCGCCGTCGGAGATCTGGCTCGCCATCGCGGCGGTCAGACGGCCCTCGGGCATGAGCGTCTTGAGCGAAGCCATCTTCTCCAGCGAGGAGTCGCGGCGGGCGCCTTCGTCGTTCTCCACGCCGGCGATGGGGGCGATCTCACGCTTGAAGTAGCCGGCATCCATCGCGGCAATGGCCCGCTGGTGGCTGGCAAGCGCGAAGTGCTCCATGTCTTCGCGGCTGATCTCCCAGCGCTTGGCAATCTGCTCGGCGCCGAAGAACTGGTTGACCGGGGTCTCGCCGTAGCGGGCCTTCCAGCCCTCGGAGCCCGAGAAGGGATTGGGGTGACCCATATCCTTGGCGATGACCCACGAGGTGCCGATGGGGATCATGCTCATGTTCTGCACGCCGCCCGCGACCACGAGGTCCTGGGTGCCGCTCATGACGCCCTGGGCGGCGAAGTGGATGGCCTGCTGCGACGAGCCGCACTGGCGGTCGACCGTCGTGCCGGGCACCTCGTCGGGGAGGCCGGCCGCGAGCCAGCAGGTGCGGGCGATGTCGCCGGCGTTGGGGCCGACGGTGTCGAGGCAGCCGAAGACTACGTCCTCGACCGCCATCGGGTCGACGCCCGAGCGCTTGAGGAGCTCCTTGATGGCGAAGGCGCCGAGGTCGGCGGGGTGGACCTGCGAGAGGCCGCCATTCTTGCGACCAACGGGCGTACGAACTGCGTCAATGATGTAGGCTTCAGCCATGACTTTCTCCAGTGAGAGAGGGAAGAGGAGTGG
>CAIQPA010000607.1 GCA_903873545.1 uncultured delta proteobacterium | reverse complement strand
GCGAAACGGTAGCGGCCCATCTTGAGCCGGCCCGCGCGCCAGTCGCCCTCGTACTCGCCGTAGCCCGCTGCCCGGGGCGCGATCAGCACCGGCGGCTCGAACGACACCGCCTGACCGCCCTCCGTGTGGCTCTCCAGCGCCAGCCCCTTCGGCGTGCAGGCAAACCGGCTCGAACTCCCGTCGCTCCGCCGCTCGGTCAGCCGACCCTCCTCCACCGTCCAAGTGAGGCCCGTCTCCACTGCCGACTCGGGGTGGCTCATCGTCGCTGTCCGGCCCTGCAGCGCGGGGAGCATGGCTTTGCAGGCCTCCGGAGGCAGAGCCACCGGCGCAGCGCTCCCGCAACTTGCCAGCAGCCACACAATCAGCGCAAAGGGCAGGGCAAAACGCAACGCTGCGCCACACCGAAAGCGCCGGCGGCGCATCTCTTCTGCACCCCGCGGAGAACTCGTGAATCTCGCCGACCAGACCATCTTTCTCAAGACCTCCACGCCGCTCGAACTCCGCACCGACGGCCTCTTCGGCCAGCTCGCGGTGCAGGTAGCAGACACTCTGCATGTTGCGTGGTCCGAGGTCAACGATGTGACAGGAAGAAGCTTCGCAAAGGGGCCCGATTCCGTTGCCCGACTGCTATCGGGCCCCGCCTCGATGATCCCTGCGCGGGCCAGGCTGGTCGCGCCCAGCGCCATGCTTGAGTGGCACTTCGGGCTCCACCCCTACACGGGCGAAGAGGCCTCCATCCTCGAACTCCGCGTCGCCCGAAGCCACCTCGAGCCCTCCGACCGCCTCGCCGCTTGGACGGCCCTCGCCACCAACTGGTGCGAGCAGCTCACACCCTACTGGCTCGGCTCCCACGACACCGACCTGCACGCCGCCGACAACTCCTCCCTCGCGCTCGCAGCCTCCGGCTTCGGCATCGAGCGCACCGGCCTCGACGCAGATGACCCAGCCGGCCTCGAGAACAACCGCGGCACCATGCGCTACTGCGCCAACTGGCTCACCTATCACAGCGCGGGCCTCGCCGAACGGCTCGAATCTCCCGGCCCGCTCCCCGATGGGGTGACCGCATGGGAGCTACCCGGAGGCACGCTCTACCAACTCTATCCAAACCCTGCCGACGGCCTTACCCCCGAGGGCCGCGCGACGCAGCGTGCCTTTCGCGACGCGATGGGCTATCTACCCGCCGCCCAGCGAGAACAGCCGCTCCTGGGCTACTGGCAAAAGCGAGGCCGACCGTGATCAAGACGCCCTGGCAGACCCACATCGACCCCATCCGCCTCGCCGTGGACGAGCGGCTCGATGCCCACATCGCCCGCTGGCAGGGCCACCCGCTCCTTCTCGAAGCGATGGCCTACGCCGTTCGCGCCGGCGGCAAGCGCATGCGCCCCATCCTCGCCGCCGCCACCTGCCGCGCCTTCGGAGGCCGCGACACCGACGCACTCGACCTCGGCTGTTCCGTCGAACTCATCCACGCCTACAGCCTCGTCCACGACGACCTGCCGAGCATGGACAACGACCTCCTCCGACGCGGCCTCCCTACCGTCCATGTGAAGTATGGCGAAGCCATGGGCATCCTCGTCGGCGATGCTCTCCAGGCCGCCGCCTTTGAGCGCGCAGCCTCTGCCTCCGCTCCTGCAGACCCCGCCCGCAGGCTCCGTGCCGTGCTCGCTCTCGCAGACGCATCGGGCGCCGCCGGCATGGTCGGTGGCCAGGTCCGCGACATCCGCGCCGAGTCCGCGACGGCCGAGCAGGTGCTGCAGCTTCACGCCGAGAAGACGGGAGCCCTCTTCCGCGTTGCCGCCCTCATGGGCGCCCTCTGTGCCGAGGCCGACGAGTTGACCATCGGCCGCGCCATCCGTTTCGGCGAGCTGCTCGGCCGCGCCTTCCAGGTGGGCGATGACCTCGAGGATGCGCTCGACGTCGGTGAGGCCGGCGGAGCCCACGAGGCGCTCGTCAACTACGCCCTCGCGCAGGGCATCGAGCCCGCCATCGAACTCGTTGCCTCCGACGTCGCCGCCTGTCGCGAGCTGCTCGGAGAGCGCCGCGAGACCACCGAGGCCTGCCACCTGATCGTCGACTGGGTCGAAGAGCGGGCCGCTGCCGCCGCCGCCGCGCTCCACGCCCGTCCGTGACAAAGAAGGCGGGAAAACAGCGCATCGACCTCCTCTTGGTCGAACGCGAACTCGAGGTCTCCCGCGAACGGGCCCGCGCCCGCATCCTCGCCGGCGAGGTCCGAGTCGGCACCACCGTCATCGACAAGCCCGGAACCCTCGTCGCGCTCGACGCCGACCTCTCGCTCACCGGCGGCGGCCTCCGCTTCGTCTCGCGCGGCGGCCTCAAACTCGAACAGGCACTCATCCACTTCAACATCGCCGTCACCGGTGCCACCGCCATCGATGTCGGCGCCTCCACCGGCGGCTTCACCGACTGCCTCCTGCAACGAGGCGCCGCCCGCGTCTTCGCCGTCGATGTCGGCTACGGCCAACTCGCCTGGAAGCTCCGAAGCGACCCCCGCGTCGTCGTCCTCGAGCGCGCAAACATCCGGACGCTCGAAGCATCGCGCATCCCCGAACCACCCTCGCTCGCCGTCATCGACTGCTCCTTTATCGGCCTCGGCAAGGTTCTGCCGCCCACCCTCCGCTTCCTCTCCGCCGATGCCCAGCTGGTCGCGCTGGTCAAACCCCAGTTCGAGGTCGGACCCGCGCTGCTCGGCAAGAACGGCGTCGTTCGTGACGCCGACGCTCGCTCCGAAGCCATCGCCCGCGTGACCGACGAGGCGCGCGCCCTGGGCCTCGAGGTGCTCGGCGGCGTTGACTGCGAGACCATCGGCCCGATGGGCAATGTGGAGTACCTGCTCTGGGCCCGTTTGACCGAGGCAGTCGTCCGGGCACAACCCAGCGACGCCGACTAGCGGATGGGCGTGGCCTTCAGCGAGGCCTTGCCCTCCTTGATGATGGCCTCAAACGACACATCCTTGCAGCCCGTCTTGGCAATGATCTCCTCGCGGTTCTTCAAGACACGCTCGAGGAACTTGGCGTGCGTGTGCTTGTCCGTCGCCTCGCCGCAGGCCTTGCGCGCAGCCTGGTAGCTGTCGAACAGTCCGCGGAACTCCGGGTCGAGCGAGGCACGCGACCCCATCACAGACGGGTAGCTGCCCGACACGCCGGGGAAACTCCCGCTCACCGAGGCGAAGTTGCCGCTCATGAAGCCAACGGCCTGCGTCGACTGGAGTTTCGCATCGAGCGTGAGCGGCTTCGCCATCGGCGTGAGAGCGGCATCCGCGGCTGCCGCCAGCTCCTCCGCCAAGACCTCGCGCGAAACATCCTCACCTGCCTCCACGTTCCCTGCCTGTTCCGGCGCGGGTTCGACCGCGTCGGACTTGCTCGAATCGGCAGCGCCAACCAGCGCCGCGAGCAGCTCTTCGGACAGCGGCTGGCTCATCGTCCGCGCTGGCACCGACGCGGCGCTGGTCTCGATGACAGTCGCAGGGCTTCCCTGCGGTACCGCCGACGCCACTGCGGCCTCGTTGTCCAGGCGAATCGACGGCCGCTCCCCGGTCGGAGTCGCAGCAGCTATCGGCAGGAAATCCTCCAGGTCAACCGGCGGCGGCATCACTGCTGCCGACCCGCTCGGCCGAACGATCGACGGCGCGGGCAGAGCTGCCTCAACCTGAACCCTAGCAGCAGGGGGCGTCGCTGCGATCGCGGCGCTCGACGGCGGCGTCACGGGGTCTGCCTCCACCAGTTCCAACTCCAGCTCGACGATTTGGACGGTGGCGGCCGCCGCGACCGGAGCCGATGGTGTCACGGGAGCAACCGCCTCCGGAGACGAGGAGTCTGCCTTGGCCCGCTTCGTTGCAACGAAGGTCTTTCTGCTCTCGATGAACTCGTTGATCGACGACACCAGTGACCGGAGGTGGTTGCCATACTTCGATACATCGAGAGGTGCGGGCTGGTTCGTCGTCATCAGGCCCGACACATCCTTGGCCAGCCGGCGAGCGGGCGCCCGCTGCTCCATGTCGAGCAGCAGCAACCCGAGGAAGAAGAACATGAGCGATCCCGCCAAGGCCGCTACCGCGATCGCAGGGATCTCATCGAAACTCCCGCCCTCGACCAGAATCGCCAGCAGGTTGCGGTTCATCGCCGGCGCGTCGAACAGCAGCGCCATACCGACATCGCTCCGGAAGGCTGCGTCGGCATCGGCGGTCGCCAGTGCCGCGGTCGCTGCAAAGATGCTCCGGCCATCCACGCTCCGCATCGTAGCCTCACCCTTTCCCGCTTCCGCCCACTTCCCCCGCTCCAACTTCATGACCGCACCGTTGGCGGTGCTGAAGAGCGTCGGGTCGGTCAGATCATGCACCACAATGTCGCGGTCCACATGGAAGGCGAGCGGGAAGCCCAGCTGCACCCTACGCTCCGCCACCAGCGCGTCGCCATACTCCTCCGCCACAAGCAGCACCGCGCCTACCACCCCGCTGTTGCTCCGCACGGGAACAGCAGCAACGCCAAAGATGCGCCCCGACACCGCCACAAGCGCGCCTAGCGGGCGGCCACCGCTGCCCACCTCGCGCACACGCCCGGGCGCCGTAAAGTCCTCGCTCGCCACCGTGGTGACCACCGACGTCGAGTCGATTCGTGCCCCCTTCGTGTCGAATAGTCCCACAAGGTCATACCCCTGCTTCGTGTCGCTCAAGAAGGCGCGCGCCGCCTCGCGATAGCCCTGAGCGATACTCTCACGCGTCGGCAGCGTGACCGTCCCATCCTCCGCCGTCACAGGCGACAGAGCCAGCGTGAGCATCGGGGAGGTCGCAAACTCCGTCGCAAACCGGAGGCGCTCCTGGTTCGACTTCTCTTCGAGCGTCGCGGCCAGCTGCGTTGCCGTGCGCAACCTCGACCCTGCTGCCTCTGCCGTCCGGTCATGGAAGGCAGAAGGCGCGATGGCGACCAGCGCGATACAGGCGCCGGCTGCCAGGGCGAGCAACAAAAAGGCGATTCGAAACAATCCCATCGGAGGCTCGTGGCAGTTGGGTGGGGGCGAGGCCTACCTGGTGGCCCGCAAGACGGCTCCGCTCCCCTGCATCAGGAACCGCGCCCTGTCAAACGCGATGTCGTCGCAACCAGGCCGTCATCCCCGCTGCGGCCCATAGCGCCGGTGCCACCCAGGCCGGCTCCCGCCACGGCCCCCCGTCGATCACCCCCGCCGGCGTCAGAAGTGCCAGCGGAAGCAGACCGGCAAAGGCCACAGCCCCGCCACCCACGCTGCCCCGTCCGCCGAGCAGCACAGCAGCAGGGACGAGCCAGAGCCCATACCAAGGATACACCGTGAACTGGCCCGCGTAGAAGGCCAGCAGGCAGACCGCCATCAGCTCACCCTCCCGCGCAAGCCGCCGGCGACCCAACGCCAGCACCGCGGCCAGCGCCAGCAGCCCCGCGCCCGTCGCCAGCAGGCGCGCCACCTCGTTGCGCCCCACAAAGAGCTTCTCCGTTGGAATGCCATCTACCACGCGGCGCGCAGGGTCGTGCAGCCATGCCGGAACCGGCACCTCGACCGACCGCGCCACGCCGCCCGCCTCGAACCCCGCATCCAAACCCAGCGCCAGCCAGCGCACCGGCCCCCCGTTGAAGCTCCACGCGGTCGTGTAGGTGCTGAGAGAGCCCAGCGCCTTACGCCCAATCCCTGCGATCGGCAGGTAGGCCACCGTCAGCACCATCAACGCCACCGCGCCCGCGATCGCCCCGGAGCGTAGCCTACGACTCGCAGGCACCGTCCAGAACAGCACCGCCGGAAACAGCTTGAGACCGGCTCCTACCCCCACCCAAAAGCCCTGCAGCGCAGCGCTCCGACGAACCGCCGCCGATAGCAGCGCGACGGCGACAAGCAGCCCCACCGCATCCAGCGCGCCCAGCGAGCCGGCCGATACCACCACCAGCGGAGCTGTCGCGAGCCCCCACCCTCGCGCCGCTCGCTCCGAAGGTTCGCCTGCCTCCCGCGCAAAGAGCCAGGCCGCGCCAAGCACCAGCAGCACCAGCACCAGCCGCCAGAGCCGGTCGCTGCCCGAGACCAACCCGACCAACGCAAACAGCCCCTGCCCGATCGGGGGGTAGATCGTCCGCATCTCCGGAAAGTTCATCTTGGCGACCATCTCGGGCGCCACCCACGAAATCTTCGGGTTGGCGGGCGCATAGGAGAAGGGGTTGAGGCCCATCGCCGACACCCGGCCGTCGAAGAGGTAGCGCCAGAGGTCGTCCGAGAAGCGGGGAGGCGCCGCCAGCAGCGCCAGATAACTGACGACCAGGCCCGCTGCCAGCCCCCGCTGCGCTGCCGCCGTCGGCGCCCGGCCAGAAACCGCCGCCGCCCAAGCCAGCCCTGCGACTGTCCATGCCCACACCGCCAGCCGACCAACAGGCTCCGTGGCCGACAACCAGGTCAGCACCGCCGCGCAGGGCAGAAGCAGCGCGACGCTCCACCAGGCGAACCGCTCCGGCACCGACCCCCGTTTGGGCTCAGACACGCGCCCAGTCCAGCCGCCGAAGCCCACGCTCCCGCTGCTGCGCCGCCGCGCCTACCAGGCCGAAGCCGAGCCCGAAGAAGAGCAGGAAGGGAAGGGCGGTCCAGGCGCCACGCCCCTCCAGCATCGCAGCCCCTGCACCCGCCAACAGCCACAGGCTCAGCGCCAGCTCTCCGCCTCCGGCACGCCGTCGCGGCAGCGCGTAGGCCTTCGCCGCAACTGCCGCCGCCGCCGAGAACTTCGGCGTCCGAACAAAGGCAGACCGCCTGCCCGCCAGCGCCTCGACCACCGCGCGCGACTTCTGCACGCTCATCCCCACATCGAGCGCCATCGCCAGAGGCAGCTGCCAGAGCAGCCCTGCAAGCGGCCT
>CAIQPA010000606.1 GCA_903873545.1 uncultured delta proteobacterium | reverse complement strand
TCCGATCCGGCGACCCTCTCCATCACGCTCGACAAGGTGCTCGCCAAGCGCGTTGTGCGGCAGCACGGCATCTCGACCCCCAACTTCGTGGTCATGGAGACCGGCAAAGAGAGGCTGCCCAAGGACCTCCGCTTCCCTGTCATCGTGAAGCCCGCCGCAGAGGGCAGTAGCAAGGGCGTCTTCGCCTCCAGCGTCGTCACGAACGAGGCCGACCTCCGCACCACCGCGCGAGAGCTCGCCACGCGCTACGGCCACCCGGCGCTCGTCGAAGAGTTCCTCACCGGCCGCGAGTTCACGGTCGCCCTCCTCGGCGAGACCCGTCCCAAGGCGCTGCCGGCCATGGAGATTGTCTTCATCAATCCCGATGAGGCCTTCCCCGTCTACACTTTTGAAGACAAGCTCGATTGGTCTAAGCGGCTCCGCTACGACTGCCCGCCGCAGGTTGATCCGGCGCTTGGAAGAGAGATTGAGCGGGTCGCGAAGGAGGCCTTCGCTGCGCTTGGTTGCCGCGACGTGGCCCGCATCGATCTCCGCCTCGATGCCGAAGGTCGCGTGAACTTCATCGAGTGCAATCCGCTCCCTGGGCTCACGCCCGGATGGTCCGATCTCTGCCTCATCTCGACCGCCGCGGGGCTCACCTATCGTGACCTCATCGGAGAGATCCTGGCGCCTGCCATCCGCCGTCACCGCGAGCGTCAGCGCGAGCGAAAGGCCGAGCTGGCGAAGGCGCGCGGAACCCTCGGGCAGCGCTGATGGTGTGGCCTCATCCGCACGCCGGCCGCCGCTGCGTCGTGCTCCACAACAACGACTATCTCGATGCCGGACGAGAGGCCTCGGAGGAGCTGCTACGATCGCTCGATGCCGATGCTGAGGTTGCACAGACGGCGGAGGCGGTTCGTGCTGCGCTGTCGGAGCGCGGCTGGCTGGTGAACATCGTTACGGTTTCTGACTCCGTGGCCGCGCTCGGTGAACTGCTTGCGCCCTTCGCGCCTGAGGTGGTCTTCAACTTTGTCGAGTCGCTCGGCGGCGACTCCACGCGTGAGCGTGAGGCACCTGCTGCGCTGGAGTCGCTCGGCATCCCCTTCACCGGAGCGGGCTCTAAGGCGCTGGAGATTGCCTACGCCAAGGATGCCGTTCGGAGCTGTCTGCAGAGCGCCGGCGTGCGCATCGCAGCGGGCTCGGTGCTGCTGCCGGATGAGGCGGTGGAGGAGCTCCCGCGCGACTACCCGCTCTTCGTGAAACCTGCACACACGCACGCCTCCATCGGCATCGATCAGGCCTCCATCGTGCACGACCATGCAGCGCTCACGGCCCGTGTAGCCTGGCTCCGGAAGACCATCGGAGGCCCCATCCTGCTGGAGGCCTACCTGCCCGGCGACGAGATCAACGTGGCCGTGCTGCCCGCGCCAGAGCGCGCCATCACCATCCCCACCCGCATCGACTTTTCCGGTTACCCTGAGGGCTACGCGCCCATCGTGACCTACGACTGCAAGTGGAACGAGGCATCGCCGGAGTATGCTGCGGTGAGCCGGCCTGTGGCACACCTGCTCTCGCCCGAACTGCTCTCCGAACTCGACCACCAGGCCCGCGCCGCGCTCGCTGCGATCGGCTCCACCTCCTATGCCCGCGTCGACATGCGGCTCGGCGCGGATGGGCTGCCCTGCATCATCGATCTCAACCCCAACTGCGACCTC
>CAIQPA010000605.1 GCA_903873545.1 uncultured delta proteobacterium | reverse complement strand
GCTCCCCGCTTGTGCATTCGGGGCGCAGGAGTAGACCGCGGCGCATGACAACTACAGACCCTCGCGCTGCCGCTCGAACAGAACCAGAAGCCGCCGCAGGGCCACGCCAGATCATCGGCTGGCTCGGGCCGCTGCTCGCGGCCCACAAGGGGCGGACCGCGGTGGCGCTGCTCCTGCTGCTGACCAGCAAGGCGGCTACGGTAGCCACGCCGCTCGTGCTCAAGCAGGTGGTCGATGCGCTCACCCCACTCCAGGGTGGCGCACCGCCGGCCGCGGTGGAGACGGCCGTGACCACGGCCCTCATGGCGCTGCTGGTCTGGGGCGGCCTGCGGGCCATCTCCGGCGTGGCGCGCGAGACGCAGAACGCCGTCTACTCCAAGGTGGAGAATGCGGTGGTGCGGCAGATCTCGGTGCAGGTGCTGGAGCATCTGCATGCGCTGTCGCTCCGCTTCCACCTCGAGCGGCAGACCGGCGCCGTCACCCGCGACGTCTCACGCGGCACGATGGGCGTGAGCAGCCTGCTCCGCTTCATGCTCTTCAACATCCTGCCCACGCTGCTCGAGCTGGCGATGGTCGTGGCCATCCTCTTCACCCAGTATGCCGGCACCTTTGCCGCGGTCGTGCTGCTCACCTTTGCCGCCTATGTGGCCTACACGCTCCGTGTGACGCAGTGGCGCATCCCCATCCGGGCGGTCATGAACGCCGCCGACTCCGAGTCGCAGCAGCGGGCCGTCGACGGCCTCATGAACTACGAGACGGTGAAGTACTTCACCAACGAGCCGCATGAGATCGGCCGCTACGAGAAGGCGATGCGGGGCTGGGAGGCGGCCTCCGTCAAGTCGGAGCAGTCGCTGGCGGTGCTCAACGCGGGGCAGGGGCTCATCATCACAGCGGGCGTCACCGGGCTCATGCTCCTGGCCGCCAAAGGCGTTGGCGCAGAGACGATGACTGTCGGCGACCTCGTCGCCCTCAACGCCTTCCTCATCCAGCTCTTCGTGCCGCTCGGCTTCCTCGGCACCATCTACTCCATGCTCAAGAGCGCGACGGTGGACCTCGAGCGGCTCTTCAAGCTGCTCGGCCGCACGCCCGAGATCCTGGATGCGCCGGCCGCGGCCGAGCTCGTGCTCAAGGGTGGTGCGGTCCGCTTTGAGGGCGTCGACTTTGCCTACGACAGCAACCGGCCGATTCTGCACGGCGTGAGCTTCTCCATCCCCGCCGGCCACCGGGTGGCGGTGGTGGGTCCGAGCGGCGCCGGCAAGTCGACCATCGCCCGTCTGCTCTTCCGCTCCTACGAGACGCAGCAGGGGAGCATCAGCATCGATGGTCAAGAGACGCGGGGCGTGACGCAGCGGTCGCTTCGGGGCGCCATCGGCATTGTGCCGCAAGACACCGTGCTCTTCCACGACACCCTCCGCGCCAACATCGCCTACGGACGGCTCGGCGCCTCGGAGCAGGAGCTGCTCGACGCGGTGAAGGCGGCGCAGCTCGACGCCTTTGTGGCCTCGTTGCCGCTGGGCCTGGAGACGATGGTGGGCGAGCGGGGGCTCAAGCTCTCGGGCGGCGAGAAGCAGCGGGTGGCGATTGCCCGGGCGCTGCTCAAGAACCCGCCGATTCTGGTCTTCGATGAGGCGACCTCGTCGCTCGATCTCAACACCGAGAAGCAGCTCCTTGAGACGCTCCGGTCGGCCTCCAACGGCCGCACCACGCTGGTCATCGCCCACCGGCTCTCGACCGTGGCGCATGCCGACGAGATCCTTGTGCTGCGCGAGGGGCGCATCGCCGAGCGTGGCAGCCATGCGGAGCTGCTGGCGAAGGATGGGCTCTACGCGGAGCTCTGGCGCATTCAGGAGCAGAACCCCGAGGCGACCTAGCCGCCGGCCTGCTTGCGGAGCATGATGGCTTCGAGGAGGGCGGCTACCAGCTGCAGGTGGTTGTCGAGCTTCACGAAGTGGCCGAGCAGCAGGATGGAGAAGCGGTGGGAGCCGATGTGGAGGGGCAGGGTGGCCTTGCGGTCGGCCCGCTTGAGCTGATCGCGGTTGATGTGTTCGTTGCGGAGCTCGCTGAGCGGGATGCGCCAGGCGCGGGCGCCATCGACGAGGACGAGGTCTGTAGCGGTGCGGGCCACGAAGACCTTGTTGGGGAAGGTGGCCCAGTGGATGGCGACCCAGAGCGCCCAGCCGCAGAAGGCGAGCAGCAGGCCGATGAGGCCGATGTTGAAGGGGCCGACGACGCCATGGTGGAGCGCCCACCAGAAGGCGGTGAAGAGCAGCAGGCCAGCGCCGAAGAGGAAGGGCGAGAGGCTCTTCCAGTAGAGGCGGTAGCGGTGGACCGTGACGCCGGGCTGGGCGGCCCAGGCGGCGAGCTCGGGCGGCATGAGGAGCTGGACGGGGTCGGTCGCTGCGGCCGGCGCGGAGGGCTTCATGCAGACTCGGTCGTGAGGTGGCCGCGGGTCATGCGCCACAGCCGGAAGGGTGTGTCGATGCGGATGAAGGAGCGGTCTGTGGTGGTGATGAAGACCTGGCCCTGGAAGTGGCTCAGGAAGGCGAAGAGGCGGGCGTTGCGCTGCGGGTCGAGCTCGCTGGAGACGTCGTCGAGGGCGAGGATGGGGGCAAAGCCGAGCTGCTCTTCGAGGAGGCGGATCTCGGAGATTTTGAAGGCGAGGACGGCGGCCCGCTGCTGGCCCTGCGAGGCGTAGGTGCGGGCGTCGCGGCCGTCGAGCGAGATGCGAAGGTCGTCGCGGTGGGGGCCGACGGTGGTGTGGCCGCGGGCCATGTCGTGGCTCCAGCAGCCGTCGAGACGGGCGGCGAAGCGGGCCTCGAGGGTCTCACGGGTGGGGCGCTCATCGGGCTCGAGCAGCTCGCCCTCCCAGGCTGCGGTGAGTGGCAGTTCGCGGTCGAAGATCTCGCCAAAGGTGGCCAGCAGCCGCGGCGCGAGCCGGTCTGCATAGGCGATGCGGCGGAGGATGACGGTGGCGCCATGCCGGACGAGCTCCGACTCAAAGGCGCGGGCGAGTGAGCGGCTCGGCTGCTCCTGGCGGAGGATGGCGTTGCGCTGGCGGAGGGCCTCTTCGTAGTCGGCCATCTCGTCGGCGTAGGCATGCTGCGAGGCGAAGATCATGCGGTCGAAGAAGAGCCTGCGTTCGCCCGGTGTGCCGCGCACGATGCCCACATCTTCGGGCACAAAGGTGACAAGGTTGAGCAGGCCGTAGAGTTCGGCGAGCTGCCGCACCGGCTTGTTGTGGAGCAGGATGCGGCGGGAGCGGGGGTTGACCTCGATCTTGAGGTCGCGCTCCATGCCGTCGCGGAGCAGGAGGCAGGAGAGCCGTGCCTGCTCGTGGCCGTCCTGAATCATCTCGGCGTTTTTGGCGCCGCGAAAGGACTTGAGGCTGGCGAGCATGCCCACAGCTTCGAGCAGGCTGGTTTTGCCCTGGCCGTTCTCGCCCTCGATGAGGTTGAAGCCCTGCGAGGGTTCGAACTCGACCTGCTCAAGGTTCCGGAAGGCGCGTATGGCGACGCGCTGGACGAACACCTGCGATCAGAGGCGCATCGGCATGACGATGAAGAGCGAATCGTCGCCATCTTCGCCTTCGGTCTCGCGGATGATGGTGGGCGAGAGGGCGTCGATCATCTCGACGAAGAGCTTGTCGCCGGGGAGGACGGGGAGGAGCTCGGTGAAGTAGGAGGGGTTGTAGCCGGCCTTGACCGACTTGCCCGAGTAAACGGCGTCGACGGTGGCCGAGAACTCGCAGTCTTTGGTGTTGCTCGAGATGATGAGCGCGTTGTTCTGCGGGTCGAGCTCGAGGCGGACCATCTTCTTCTCGTTGCCGCTGCCAACCTTCATGTTGGCGATGCGGGCATACTGGAGGAGCTCGGTACGGCTGACCTCGGCGCGGCGCTCCGGCTTCTCAGCGGGGATGACCCGGTTGAAGTCGGGGAAGGAGGCGTCGATGAGGCGGATGCTGAGCTGCGTCGCGCCGTAGCCGAAGATGACGTTGGAGCCGGAGACCTCGATGCCGAGCTCGGGCTCGGTGGAGTCGATGGTGCGGCGGAGCTCGGCGAGGCCACGCTTGGGGATGATGACGCCGGTTGCAAGCGCGCCGGGGTCGCCTTCGAAGTTGGCGATCTTGGTGGAGACGTGGCTGAGGCGGTGACCGTCGGTGGCGACCATGGTGAAGGTGCCGTCGCCGCTGAGCTTGGTGAGGGCGCCCGTGAGGTTGGGGCGGCCGTCATCGGTCGAGACGCTGATGATGGCGCGGTCCATGACCCGGGTGAACTGAGCCGTCGGGATGACGATGCTCGGCTTCTCGGGCATGCGGACGAGCGCGGGATACTCGAGCGGGTCGGCGCTGGCGAAGCGGGCCTTGATGGCGCCGGCGTCGAGGTTGACCCAGCCGCCATCGCTCGACTTGGAGATGCGGACGGTGGGCGCGGAGGCGCTCTTGACCATGTCGAAGAAGTCGCTGGCGCGGACGGCGATGCGGCCCGGCGTGACGACGTTGGCGGTGGCCGACGAGATGAGGGTGAGCTCGTTGTCGGTCGCTGCGAAGGTGACGGTGCCGTCCTCGAGCGCCTCGATGAGGGTGTGCTGGAGGATGGGCAGCGTGCTCTTGCCGCTCGCGACAGCCTTCACCTTGAAGAGTTCACGAAGCAGCGCGGGTGTGTCGAGGACGAATTCCATGGGTCACTCAGGGTGAAGGTTACGGGCTGTTAGGTAGTCCAAGCGGGTCGGAAATGTCGAGCGCAACGCGCCAGTCTGGAGGTCGCTCGCGCGCTTGCTGTTTTGAAGGCAAAAAACAATTTGAAGAGATCAGTTCCCCGTCCCCGTCATAGGGGAGGGCTGGGGCTGTGGAAGGATGGTCACAAGACCGCTTTGTGCAAAGCGATGAGGCGGCTCGGGGCGGGTGGAGAACTGCTGCAAGTCCACAGGGAGAGTTGGTGGGGCAGGAGGGGAGTTTCCGGGCCGCCAAAAGTTGCCCTACGGTTTCCCCTGCCGGCTCCCCAGAGATCTCCACCGGTTTTCCACAGGGGCTGTGGGCCGGCTTCGATCTTCGGCGGCTACTCGGCGTCGCCCGGTTCGGCGTAGAGCTGGGAGCCCTGGGCCCGGAACTCGGCCGACTTTGCCTGCATGGCGGCGTTGACCTCGGCTTCGGCCTCGTTGGCGGCGGCCAGGTCGCGGACCTGCTGGGTGATCTCCATGGAGCAGAACTTGGGGCCGCACATGGAGCAGAAGTGGGCGGTCTTGGCGCCCTCTGCCGGCAGGGTCTCGTCGTGGAAGGCGCGGGCGGTGTCGGGGTCGAGCGACAGGTTGAACTGGTCCTGCCAGCGGAACTCGAAGCGGGCCTTGGAGAGGGCGTCGTCGCGGTGGCGCGCGCCGGGGTGGCCCTTGGCGAGGTCGGCGGCGTGGGCGGCGATTTTGTAGGTGATGACGCCGGTCTTCACATCTTCGCGGTTGGGCAGGCCGAGGTGCTCTTTGGGGGTCACGTAGCAGAGCATGGCGGTGCCGAACCAACCGATCATGGCGGCGCCGATGCCCGAGGTGATGTGGTCGTAGCCGGGCGCGATGTCGGTGGTGAGGGGCCCCAGGGTGTAGAAGGGGGCCTCGCCGCAGACCTCGAGCTGCTTGGTCATGTTCTCCTGGATGAGGTGCATGGGCACATGGCCGGGCCCCTCAATCATGGTCTGCACATCGTGCTTCCAGGCGATCTTGGTGAGCTCGCCCAGGGTCTCCAGCTCGCCGAACTGGGCGGCGTCGTTGGCATCGGCGATAGAGCCGGGCCGCAACCCGTCGCCCAGCGAGAAGCCCACGTCATAGGCCTTCAGGAGCTCGCAGATGTCCTCGAAGTGGGTGTAGAGGAAATTCTCCTTGTGGTGCGCCAGACACCACTTGGCCATGATGGAGCCGCCGCGCGAGACAATGCCGGTCATGCGCTTGGCGGTCATCGGGATATGCTGCAGGCGTACGCCGGCGTGAATGGTGACGTAGTCCACGCCCTGTTCGGCCTGCTCGATCAGCGTATCGCGGAAAATTTCCCAGGTCAGGTCTTCCGCCTTGCCGTCCACCTTTTCCAGCGCTTGGTAAATCGGCACGGTGCCAATAGGTACGGGCGAGTTGC
>CAIQPA010000604.1 GCA_903873545.1 uncultured delta proteobacterium | reverse complement strand
GCGACCCTGCTGGACGAGAGCCTCACCGAGCTCGACGCCACAGGCTTCGTCGACCCCGACTACGCGCTCCCGCTCGAACTCATCGGCGCCGCCACCGCCACCGCCGGCGACGCAGCCCAGGCCGCGCTCCTCCTCGAACGGGCACGCGACATGTGGGCAGAGCTCAAGCGCGAAACCGACGTCGCCCGCACCCAGCAGCTCCTCGACAGCCTCGGCTGACCGGCGGGTTGTCGAAGCTCTCGTGTCGATGCGCCCCGGCTCGCCGCCCCGGCGCCCCGCCCTCTCCAAAAATCAGCACCCACCTCCGCAACACCGGGCCGCAGACGCCGATAACCGACCATCACACTTGCGTGAGGTCTCATGTCGCGTCCACCGTTGCCACCGCTCCCCCTTCCCTCTCCGCCGCCGCCTCGAACCGACCACAACCCGCACGAACGGCGGAGCGTCACCGTCACGCGTGCAGGTCTGCCTGCAAGCGCCCAATCAGAAGGCTTCCCGCCCCTGTTGGCGGCACTGCGTGGCCTCATCGAAGGAGCAAGGCAGAAAGTCATGCGGGCGGCAGACACCGCTCAGGTGCAGACCTATTGGCAGATCGGCAGGCACATTGTGGAGTTTGAGCAAGGCGGTGCCGCCCGGGCGGAATATGGAGCCAAGTTACTGCCTCGGCTCGCGGAGACGCTGACGAAGGAGTTTGGCCGTGGCTTTGATGCGTCCAATCTGCACAAAATGAAGCAGTTTTACCTGACCTTCCCAATATTAGACGCACTGCGTCCAGAATTGAGTTGGACCCACTGCCGCCTTCTTCTCCGCGTAGACAGCCCCGAGGCACGGCAGTGGTATCTCCAGGAGGCCGCTGCGCAGAACTGGAGCACCCGACTGCTGGAACGGCAGATCGGCACTCTCTACTACGACCGGCTGCTCTCCAGCAAGGACAAGGCGGGGTTGCTGGCTGAAACAGTGGCGGCGGCCGCGGCCGGCCCGTCGCCCCGGGAGTTTATCCGCGATCCGGTGATGCTGGAGTTTCTTGGCCTCCCGGACACGGCTCGCCTGTTGGAGGCGAAGTTGGAGGGCGCCCTCATGGACAAGCTGCAACAATTCCTGCTGGAGCTGGGCAAGGGCTTCGCCTTCGTCGCCCGCCAGCAGCGGATCAGCACGGAAACGCAGGATTTCTATATTGATCTGGTCTTCTACAATTACCTACTGAAGTGCTTCGTGCTCATTGACCTGAAAACGGGTCATCTGGAGCATCAGGACATCGGACAAATGGACATGTATGTGCGAATGTATGACGACCTGCGCCGAGGCGAAGGCGACAACCCAACGGTCGGCATCCTGCTCTGCGGCAGCAAAGATCACTCGGTGGTGCGCTACTCCGTGCTGAAAGACAGCGAACAACTCTTCGCCAGCAAATACCGGCTGGTGTTGCCAACAGAGGAAGAACTGCGGCAAGAGTTGGAGCGCGACCGCGAAGAGATCGAAGCCTACCGCGCCCAAAAATCCCAACGGGAACAAGAATGACCGAAAAGAACCCAAAGTAGTTTGATAGTATTTTTTGGAATATCGCGAACCAGCTCCGCGGCCAGATGAATGCCGACGACTTCCGCGACTACATGCTCTCCCTCCTCTTCCTCCGCTACCTCTCCGACAACTACGAGGCAACGGCTCATCGAAGCTCTGGCCTCGATGCGGCGCTGCGTTCACAGGCTCGGCCGATTGCCCCCATGATGACCTACGAGAGCATCTCGGGGGCGAACAGGTGCCAGCGGGGCGCTCCGCCTTCTACGGCACGGTCCGCGCGAGGCGAAGGCCGAGGTAGTTGTTGCGAGTGTCCGGCGTGACGCGGCTGCGATTCGCCGCCCGCGCGACAAAGGAGCCGACCCACCACGACCCACCGTCCGTGTCCTGGATGCATACCCACCATCCCTGTCCCGGATGCAAACCAACGATCCCATTCCCAGGGTTGCACCCTGAACTGGTATGCGTTGACCCTTTGGGTCAAATGGCAACGCCGCGCTCATGGCTGCGCCACCTCGGCAACGGCGCCTCCTTCGTTCCGGTCGATGCGACCGACGAGGCCAGCGTGAAGACCACCGTCCCCAAACCCAGCCGCCCCGCTGAGGCGGTCGGCCGCCTGCAGCTACCGCGCGCCGTCGGAAGACCGGTTGCTCGTGAGCCCGGCAAGCTCGCGCTCGACCAGCTCGCGTAAGGCAGCTAGCGTGAGCGTGCTGAGCCGATCCACCTCCGCAGGCGACATCAAGCGCGACGCGATCGCGAGCAACGTACGCTCCTCGCCCTCCTGCCGGCCCTCTTGCCGGCCCTCTTGCCGGCCCTCCTTGCGGCCCTGGCGCTTGGCAGAGCGAACCAGGTAGTCGCGGTAGGGAGAGGGCGGCAGCCTTCGATAGTCTTCGTACAGTGCGTCCAACTCCTCGTCGCTCATCGGTACCTCCTTTCGTACAATCTGCCCCATCAACGCGTCTCGAATATCGCTCGGCAGCAGCGGGTCGGTCAAGAAGTGGTCCATGCGCTCATCTGCCTCGGCCGTGTTGCGCGAAACGAAGGAGCCGCGCAGCAGCGCATAGCCCGGCGCCCGCGTCAGCAGCCCAGGGACCACGACGTAGGCCGCCCCGCGGCGCCCGCGCGGAATCTCCCAGACACCCGGCTCCAGCTCCACCGCTGCATGAAAGCGCAGCCTCGAGCGCGGCGGCCGCCTGCAGACCATCAGCAGCACCGCCTCGTCGGTATCATCCTCCGGCGCCAGCAGCAGCGGCTGCGCTAGGTGCCGCCGGAACTTGCCCGCAGAGACCCAGCCCGACTCCAGCTCCACCACAATCCGCCGCCCCGCCAAGAGCCGCCGCAGCGGCCAGAGCGAGGCAGGCAACAGCTCCCGTGCATCGAGCATCAGGTCGGCGAAGAACCGGTGCCGCGGCGTCGGCACCTGCTCCTGCACCAGCTCCGGCGGATAGCCGGGCAGCAGGAAGGCGGTACCCCGCCACTCCTCCCAGTTGTGGAGATGAGAGGGGAGCGGTGGATCGATGTTGCGCTCGAACATGACAGACCTCGGAGTCTTGGACTCTGAAGTTATCGTCGTCTGCGCGCCGTTGTTGCGGGGTGCTGTGCAGAAAGTGCGGGCGGTAGGCCGCCGCCCTCCTGCCGTGGAACGGGCCGCTGCCATTCAACCGCAGCGGAGGGCTCTTCGCACCGCGTTACACCCTAAGGTGCGACGCTCGCGTCGAACTGCTCTGGCCGCACGCCGGTCGCGGCCAGCAGCGAGCAGCCTGCCAAGGCTACATCTTCCTGCCAGCCCAGCGCACGCAGCCGAACCTCTTGCGCCCGCCTCGCCAGCGAGAAGAGGTCGTCGGCCTCGCCGGAACGGGCCGCGATGGAGCTGTCTGCAACCTGCTCCGCCTCGGTGGCTGCTGCGAGGAGCTCCGTCCAGGTCGCCTCGCGCTCGCGGTAGGCCGCCAGCGTCGCCAGCGCCTCCTGCGCGGCAAGCCGGAGCTCCGCCCGCAGCGCCTCGCCATCGAGCGTCTCCGCCTTGGCCCGCTGCCGGTAGCCGTCGGCGGCATCGCCCGCTTCGCCCGACAGCGGGAGCTCCACCGACAGGCGAGCGGCGTAGTCGCCCCGCACCTCGTCGTCGTTGTAGGGCTGATAGCTCATCTCCACGAAGTTCAGCCAGGGCAGTCCCTTGGCGCCGGCCTGTTCTGCGAGCGCCTCGAACCGGCGGCCGGCCGCGCGCCGCGTGGCAAGGTCGGGGTTGTAACGGTCGATCAGGGCGTCGAGCTGCGGGCCCGTCGCAGTCCAGGCCCGGCCGCTCCAGGCCGCGTCGGGGAGCCCGAAGAGCGGCAGCGTTTCGGCAGCCTGCGGCGAGGGTGCCGCGGCAACGCGGGCCATGCCCAGCTCCATGCGGAGTTCGAGCAGCGCCGAGGCAGAGAGCAGGTTTGCCCGCCCGAGGCCACGCACCCAGGTGTCGAGCTCACCGAGCCGGTTTGCGGCGTTGGCGGCGATTTCACGGCGGGCCTCGCTCGCGGAGCGGGCCACATCGCTGTCGCAGCGGCCCACCAGCGTCTTGAGCGCCGTCGCATCGAGCACCGCAGCGGCCTCGTCCACGGCGGCCTGCGTAGCCCGTCCCTGCGCTGCCATCTCGAAGGGGGAGGTAAGGTTCAGGCGGGCGCCAACCTCGAGGTTCCCTCCGGGTGCCGTCTGCCCCTCGCCGATGCCGCCCAGGCGGAGTTCGAGCGCATCGATCGGACCGGGGCCAGCCTCCTCGCTCCGGGCCGCCTCGAGCCTCGCGGCTGCCGCCGCAACGGCAGGATCGGACTCCACAGCGCTGAAGGACGCACGAGGCGCTGGCGCCACCGCGGTCGAAGCGCAGCCAGACCCAACGAGCGCAGCGAGAACCACGAAGTGCCTCATGGCTTGGACGCGAACCGGGCCGTCAGCACCTGACCCGCGGCCAGCCTGCAGCTGGCGGGAACCCTGAGATGAGCGGGCCGACCGAAGACCACCGTTCGGCGGATGGCCGACACCTGACCCGGCGCCTCCACCACCTCGGGGCCCGTCGAAACCACCACTGCGGGCTCCGCGCAGCTCCAGCCGGGGCCGGTCAGCGAGACCTGGGCACCCGCTTCGACCTGGCCCGGCGCGGTATCGGCTGGCAGATAGGCGACCACCTCGCCGGCGCTCAGGCCCGTGAGCTGTGCAACCGCATCGCCAACCGCAACGCCCTGCCCTGCCGCCGCGACGGTCGACACAAAGCCGGCCTCACGGGCACGGATGGAGAGCGCTGCGAGGTCGGTGGTCAACTGGTCACGCTGGAGCGTGAGCGCGGCGAGCTCGGCCTTCACCCGCGCCTCGAACTGCGAGGCCATGCCGCCCGACCCCTCGGACTGACCGAGTTTGTCGTAGGCCTCCACATAGGTCCTGGCGATCGCCGCGCGCCGCTCCGCCTGCGAGAGCGTCGCCGTGTCGCGCACCGCGCTGTCGCCCGCCGCTGCTGCCTCGCGCTGGTCCACCAGCCGCTCCTCTGCCCGCTTGTCGGCCTCGGCCTTCAGCTGTCCCGAAGAGGCCGCCACCTTCGCCACAGCCGCACGCTCCGCCTCGGCCAGCTCGGCCTCGCGGCGGGCGTCGAGCAGCGCGGCCTTGGCCCGAAAGGAGTCGGCGGAGGTCGAGATTTTGAGGCTCTCCCACTCAAAGTTCAGCTCCCGCTGCACACGCTCGATCTCGGCCTCCACGGTGGCCAGCTCCCGCTTCACCGTCACATCGGAGAGCACCAGCAGCAGGTCGCCCTTGGCCACCTGCTGACCGGGCGCGACCTTGACCTCTGCGACCACGCCCTCGAGCGGCGCGGCGTAGGCGAAGGAGGGAGCCGTCGCGACGGCTGGCGCCTCGACCGGAACGCTGCCCACGCCATGCAGCAGCGCGACGAGCGCGCCCGTGGCACCGATCACCAGCAGACCAAGCGGCGTGATGTTGAGACGGTCGAAGATGCCGTCCGAGATCCGTTCGAGCCTACGCCCCATCTCAGACCTCCAACGCCGCGTCTTGCATCAGCATGCGCACGTCGCGCACATCGAGCTCTTCGCGGAGCGAGGTGATGAGCGCCTCGCGGTCGCCCATGGAGCGGAACTTGATCTGGTAGGCATGCTCCACAAAGGAGCCCTGCGCTACCTCGGCAACACTGAGCAGCAGGTGGCGGCGGCAGCAGCGGTCGAGGATGGGCTCCACGCGCCCCTCCACCTGGGTTGCCACAGGGGTGCGGAAGCGGAGGACGCCGTCGAACCGGGCATGGGAGCCGAAGGGGGAGGCGTTGAGGTAAAAGGCGATAAGACAGAAGAGCAGGCAGCCTGCCGCTGCCTCGGCGATGGCGCCAATGCCCGCGGCGATGCCGAAGGTGAGGGCCCCCATCATGAAGACGAGGTCGCGCGGCGACTTGAGGGTGCTCCGGAAGCGGATGATGGAGACAGCCGCAAGCAGACCGATGCCGGCGATGAGCGACCGCTGCATGGAGATGACCAGCAGCGAGGCCGCGACGGAGCCCAGGATGAGGGTGTGGTTGAAGCCGACCGAGTAGGAGACGCCGCGGTAGGTGCGCTCGTAACACCAGGCGAGCACCTGCGAGAAGAGGAAGGCGGCGAGCATGGCAGTAACCGCCGCGCCCACCTGCGGCGGGCCGCCCGTGCCGCCGCCAAAGCTGGAGAACCATGAGGTGAGACTATCCATCGCCGTCGTATAACTCCTCTCGGTTCGCAGGCTGGTCCAGACCCCGCTCTTGCCGCCGCAACATCTCAACGCCGGTCGAGTATTTCGAGAACCCGCAAACCTCTAACTCATAGCGCCGCAAGAGCACCTGGAGCCAGTTCGGCATCCGCCACTCGCACTTCACCTCGAGCACCACGGGCGAGTCCAGGCCGTTGTCGTGCCAGGCGCCGTCCACCATCGTCCACTCGTTCGCATAGCCCTGCATGCTCCAGCCATCGGCCGGCTGCGCGCAGATCCGCCGGTCGAAGGTGACCCGTGCATACTCATCCACCTCGCTCACGAAGGCCTCGCGCTCGTAGCGGATGATGTTCTGCGGGCGGGCGCCCGTCTCATACATGAGCCGGCCAAACCCCTCGAGCGTCTGCCACTGGTCGGGCTCGTCGTAGATGGGGCGGGCGCCGCCATAGACGGCCTCCTCGAGGTCGGCTGCGGCTACTGCCACGCGGCTCTTGAGGATGACCTCTTTGTGCTTCCGCTTGATCTCCAGGTTGGCCACCTTGCCGCCCGCGTAGGAGCGCACCCGAAGTTTGAACCGCTCGGGGTCATCGCGGAGTTTGGCCTCGTGGAAGCGCATGTCGGGCGTGTCGAGGTAGAGGCTGAAGATGGGGTAGCCCCCGCTCTCGCCGTCGGCGTTGTGGGGGTCGACGGCGCACCAGGGCAGCAGTGCGCGACGGATGACACCGGCCTGCTGCTCGTTCAGCAGATACTTGAGCTCATATCGCTCGAACTGAGATGCATACATGGCTCTGGCCCGCCGAGAGTCGGGGCGTCATCCAGCACCTGCAGGTGCGGGCCGGACAATACACGTACCAATCTGCACGATGGCCACATCATCGTCAAACTTCTGCCACAGAAATCGACGCTTGCCCCGCCACGAGGCCAGGCGCCACGCTAGCGGTAGAGTGCTTCGCGGCCCGGCACGCCGATCTCGATTTCGAGCACGGTGTTGCTGTCGTAGGGCTGCGGCAGGAAGATAGAAGTCTCTGCCCAGCCGCCGATGCCGTTGCCCCACTCCACGGCGTGGCCGTAGGCGGGGAAGCCGAGCGTCACAAAGGTCTCGGTCTGGCCGTCGGGGCGGAGCCGGAAGAGTGCACCGGCATCGTAGTTGGGGACAAAGAGGTTGCCGCATGCGTCGCCACCCAGGCCGTCCTGCCAGCTGATGCTGTCGCGCACCTTGGCGAACTTGCGGGGCGCGCCGACCGGCTTGACCGTCTCGTCGATGGTGAGCGCGTAGACCCAGTCACCGAACGAACCGATATACATGACCTCGAAGTTGCTATCGAACTCCACATTCCGCGGCCCCCAGCTCTGACCGTAGGTGGCGGGCGAGAGGTAGACCTCGGTCTCGCCCGTGTCCGGGTCGATGCGGTAGATGGAGCTGTTGTCGGCCGAATAGATCATGCCGTCGGGCCCGACCGTAATGCCATACCCGTAGATACCGGCAAGCGTGCGGCGTGCACCGCTCGGCGCAATCGAGACGACACCTTCGGAGGAGTTCACCACCATGGTTCCATCGGCGAGCCAATCCATGCCTTGAACGCCG
>CAIQPA010000603.1 GCA_903873545.1 uncultured delta proteobacterium | reverse complement strand
GTCACCACAGCCATCCCCAACCTTGTTCGATCGGCTGTCATCCCCATGACCCTGACCTTCAAGGGGCTGCGCGACGCCGGCATGGAGATAGACAACGCAGCGCTCGCCCTAGGCGGTTTCACCTGCCTGCTCGCGATGCTTGCCCTCATTCCCCTCCGCGAGACCTTCGGCAAGACCCTCGACTTCGTCGAGGAGTAGCACTCACGCAGTGGCGACACGCTCCGACACGACCGCCCACTCGCGCATGTCGGAACCGATGGTCAGGTAGACCGTTCCGTCGTTCCGGCTCACGCTCAAGACCGTCTTCCGCTCCAGCTTCTCGACCAGCCACGAGACGATCTCCTGTGGTACAAAGAAGACCTCGATTTGCTCGGCCCGGTGCACCGTCTGGCCGCGCCAGAGCGACCTCACAAAGTTCGGCTCCCGGTGCGAGTAGATCGCAACCCGCTCCGCCTGCTTCGCAATCCGGTGTAGCCGTTCGGCGGCAGGCGCCCCGACCTCGATCCACAGTTCAATCCGCCCGTCGCCGGACTTCTGCCAGATGGTCGCATCCTCGGTCGTCGAGATGCCGCGCCCGAACTGCAGCGCCTCCGAGTACTCCAGCACATAGGCCAGCACCCGTGTAACGAAGAACTCCTCCGACTCCGATGGATGCTGCGCGGCACGCACCTCGAACTGCTCATAGACCCCGCGGTCCACATCCGAGAGGTCCACTTCGAAACGATACATCGTTGCCGTCAACGCCACGCCATCTCTCCGGCTGCCGAGGGCCGCACACCGGCCCCGTCACGCCTCCTCGCACGACACTCCCCCGCGTGCAAGTCGGCCCGCCGATTTCTGCATTGCACCTTCCCGCAGCATCGTGCATCCATTCCACGCCACAGGCCGCTCTCGGCCGGCGTCAACGCAGGTACAGCATGAAGATCGGCATCATCGGTGGAACGGGAAAGGAGGGGCGCGGACTCGCGCTCCGTTGGAGCGCAGCAGGCCACGAAGTGACGCTGGCTTCGCGTGACGCAGAGCGCGGTGCAGCCGTCGCTGCCGAGCTCTCCGCATCTTCCGGCCGCGCCATCGCGGGCGGAGGCTTCGATGACGCCCTGGCGACTGCCGAGGTCCTGCTCGTCGCCGTGCCCTACTCCGGTCAGGGCGACACCTATCGACAGCTCGCCGGCCGCATCGGCGACCGCATCGTCATCGATATCACCGTGCCGCTCGCACCGCCGAAGGTGACCCAGGTCGCGTTGCCGCCGGGTCACTCCGCTGCGCTCGAGGCCCAAGCAATCCTCGGCGAAGAGGGCAAACTCGTCGCCACGCTCCACCATGTTAGCTCGACCCACCTCGGCGACCTCGAGCATGAGATGGAGGGCGACGTCCTCGTCTGCGGAAACGACCGCGCCGCCGTCGAGACCGTCATCGGCCTCATCGGCGACCTCGGCGCACGCGGCATCGACGCGGGCAACCTGGTGAACGCGGTAGCGCTTGAGTCCATGACGCCGGTGCTGCTCTACATCAACCGCCGCTACAAGGCGGCCGGCGCAGGCATGAAACTCACCGGTCTGCCCTAGCGCAGACTACTCCGCGGCCAGCTCCGCCATCACGC